>CAZPCH010000055.1:0-7577 GCA_964585055.1 uncultured Christensenella sp.
ATTGTATCCCCCTGCGGCCTCTGCTATAATGATTTTATTGCGAAAAAGGGGAATTATTATGAGCGAAAAAATCGGGCTGATAACCAGCCATTATCTGTACACCCCCACCAAGGAATCCATTAAGCGGCTGGGGCTGGAAAATAGCACCCTCATCGCCGCCTATGACGATTTTGCCCACATCGCCCAGGTCTACGACGCCATGGCCGACAAGGTAGGAGGCTTTTTGGTCAGCGGCCAGAGCGCCATGCTCTCCATCCGCCTGTCCGAGCACGCCATTGTCCGCCCCATGATCTCCTTTCAGGTGGACGAACCTTCCTTATATAAGACCATTCTGCGGCTGTTTCTCAGCAAGCGCACCCAACGCCCCGAGCGGGTGGTGCTGGACTTCCTCCTGCCCCTTGGGAAAGGGTACACGGTAAGGGAGTATTTGGAGTGGCCCAACTCCCACGACATTGAAAAGGAAATCAACGCCTTTGTCCGCAAAACGGGCATTACGGGGCCCGACGGCATTGAGGAGCTGACCTTCCGCCTGCTGACGGATCTTTGGAAGAAAGACGCCTTTGATCTGGTCATCTGCCAGTACTCCAGCCTCATTCCCCGTTTGGAAGAGCAGGGCATCCCCTATGTGTATCCCTTTTTGTCCGATAGGCAGGTGGAAAAACTCATTCAGGATCTGCAGGTGCGGGTGGAGCTGGAAAAGCTCCGCTCCAATCTGCCCGCCACGGTGCTGGCCGCTTCCCGCCTGCCCTCCCATTTAACGGAGGATGGGGAGCAGGCCATAGAAAAAGCCCTCCAAAGCTATTTTAAAAGCCACATGCTGGAGTGCCTTCTCCAACCCTGCCCCGAAGGCATAGCCGCCGCCACCACCTTGCAGGCCGTGCGCTACTTTACCCGCCGGGATACCTCGGGGCTGGAAAGCTATCTGCAGGAACGCCTGCCCTTTGAGGTGGCCGTGGGCTACGGCGCAGGCGGCACCGCCCAAGAAGCCCTTTCCAACGCCAGAACGGCCCTCCACGAGGCACGGCTGTACGGGGGCAGCTTTATGAAGGACGAGACCGGAACCCTCATGGGGCCTCTGGCCGCCCCCCAGCCTGCGGTCACCGAGGGCAGCGGGCAAACCGTGGGGGAAGTGGCCAAGGCTTGCGGCCTGTCCCCGCAAACGGTGCAGAAGCTCATGGCCGGAGTGCGCATGAGCGGCATGGACAAGATTACCAGCCAGGAGCTGTCCCAGCGGATGGGGAGCTCTTTGCGCAACGCCAACCGCATCCTCAACTGTCTGGAGCAGGGCGGCTATGCCCGGGTGGTGTACACCCAGACCCCCAACGCCAAGGGGCGTCCGGGGAAGGTCTACGAATTAATGCTGCCGTACGCTTTGGGGGGGGCGTACGGGCGGAGCCTTTCGCTTGGGTGATTGGGGGGAGCGGACCGCTCCCCCTTGGGGGCAAGGGTTCGCTTTGCGAACCCGCCGCCCCCGCCTCCCACCGAACACCAATTCTGTGAATTGTTGTCGAGTTTTTCCGGTGCAACAAAAAAGGGGACGGAGTATCCGTCCCTTCCTTAACCCATCCGCAGGATGGATTTCACATTGCGCAGCAATATTTCACATGGCTTCGCCATATTTCACCTGTGCATCGCACAGATTTCACTGCCGAAGGCTTTACTGCCGTAGGCAATCATAGGCAATCGTAGGCTCACAGCATTTCCATAAAGGCTTCCAGACGGGTGGCAAGCTGTCCGGCGTCCCCGGTTGAGTAGTCCGTCTCCAAAGACAGGCAGTGCAGTCCCAGCTTCTCCATCTCCCGGCTGACCGTGCGGCTCTCCACGGTGTAGGGGGTGCAGGCCTGCAGATCGATTTCCACCACGCCGTCCACCTTGTATTCCTTCACCAGCTTTTTAAGCAAGTCCATGCGCACGGTGTTGGGGGTCATGACCGCACAGCCGATGTCCAAATACCGCCGTGCAATGGCCTCCAGAATGTCCTCGGCCTCCGTATCCACCATCTGGTAGGCGGCCTTAATGCCGGCGCAGTTCTCAAAGCACACCACCGTGCCTCCGCACTGCTCAATGGTCTTCACCGTCTTTTCCATTACGCCGCCGATGGGACAGCCCGTAACCAAAATCCGCTTGGTGCCCGGAATCCCCCCCGTCTCCTTGGCCGTCTTCTCCACTTCCTTTCTCAGGGAGCGGAACTTCTCCATGCGCTCCTCATGGTCAAAGAGGAAGCCGGAGCCCTCCAGGGTCTTATAAAAATCATAGCCCCTTGCCACGGGAGGATCCTGCTTCTGCAGTTCCATAAGGGCCATGCGCTCTCTGCGCTCCTCGTTCCGCTGGCGAGCCGCCCGCCGCAGGTCCTCGTCCGTAATGGTCAAGTCAAATGTCTTCTCCAAATATTCCTTAAACCGCCGCAGTTCCGCCGTCCACCAGGGCAGGCTGTCCTCGCTCATGCCCTGAGGGAGCTTGATGACATAGGTGGGGCGAATGTCGTTGAGCAGTTCATACATCTTTTTCTTCCCGTCACAGGTGGTCTCCCCCACGATGAGGTCGGAGAAATAGGTGTAAGGGCACTTGTCCGTCAGGGCAAAGCCGTAGCTGGACTTAATGAGGGGGCACAGGTTCTTGGGCAAGTCCGCCTCCGCCGCCCCAATGGTCTCCCCGCTCATGCCGCACAGGCTCACCGGGGTGAACCCGGCCGCATCCAGAATCTCCGAGGGCGTGAAGGTGCAGAAAATCCCCGCAATCCGTCCCCCCTGCTCCTTAATGCCTTTTACCTTTAAAAACCCGTTCTTTCGGGCATCCCCGAACTCCGCAAACCGTTCCGGCAAGTCTCTGGTCATAACTGCACGCTCCTTATGAAATGTATGGGCTTGTCTATAGTATAGCCCCTCCCGCCTCCGCTTTCAAAAAGGTTTTGCCGAACAAAGCAGCTTTTGCATCGTTTTTGGCGATATTTTGCAAGGTTCTACCGCTATTCGACTCCTTCCCCGTTGTGTTTATCTCAAAATGGGTATATTCTATAAACGTAAGGAGGTGGCAACATGAATGATTATGCTTTCGGCAACAGACTTTGCGCCCTGCGCCGTCAGGCAGGGCGGACCCAGCAGGAGGCCGCCAACAGGCTGGGTGTCACCAACAAGGCCGTGTCCAAGTGGGAAACGGGTAAGTCCAAGCCTTCCGTCAACGCCCTGACCCGGGTGGAAACGGAGGAGCGGCTGACGGAAAAGGAATATTTGCGGCTGCTTATGGAGGCGGATCCTTCCCGCCGTCCCATCCGCAAGACCCGCTACTGTTTGACCTATGAGAACCAGTATTTTGAAATAGACCTCTACCCCTTCTGGGAGGAGGAGGCACTGATGGAAATTGAGCTGGCGTCAGAAACCGCCCCCGTAAAGCTGCCCCCCTTCCTCAAAATCCTTCGGGAGGTCACGGGAGAGGAAGCCTACACCAACGCCGCTCTGGCCAAGGCCTGACAGCATGAACCTGACAACATTAAAAGGAGAGTTTTATGGAAGCATTTGCCCAGTCCCTTCTCACTCGCTTTACGCCCCCCAAGGAACAAAAAAACTTCACTCCCGAAGAGGATGCCCGGTACAGTAAAGGTCTTGCCTTCTATCTTCTGACGGAAAACGCCACCAACGAGCTTCACAGCAACGGCATCATCGCCCGCCTTCTTCCAGAATCGGCCGTGCTTGTCCACGACCCCAATCCCTTCACCCGCACGACGGTAAAGCAGCACCTTGCCCATCAGATTGCAGACGACTATGTGAAGGGGTTGGAAACGTCCCCGTTTTCCAATTCGTCCGATGTTTTGCACGCAAGGCGTGTGCAGCTCGCCAACTATGCCGCTCCCGCCTCCGGCCTGAAATGATGCTTCTTTCAACGTTCACCGATCCGCAAGGCGAAGCGTTAAAAAAGGCCGCTTCGGAAAAGACGCTTTTGTAAGTTGTTTTTCTTGTCTTCCCGTGAAATCCGTGCTACACTGAAAATAATTCAGGACGCCTGAAAAAGAATTTGATAAGAAGGGAAGAGAAAGACCATGGATGCATTTGTACAGTCTTTGCTGGAGCGGCTGCCGGAGGAAAAGCGGCAGGGGATGCTGGGGCTTTTGAACAAGGCCATTGAAGAGGTTCTGTGCGACGAGATTCTCTGCCAGCTAAGCCCCGAGACGAAAAAACAGCTTCGCCACCCCGACCCTCGGGTGTCCATGCAAACCAAAACGGCCTTAGCCAAGGATGTGGGCGTGTCCTTCGTCTCCTCCTCCCTGCCGCTTCCCAAGAAGGACGGTTCCGCCGCCCATATGATTCTTTTGCAGATGAGCCCCCGCTTTTACCACGCCGAAGCCCTGAGCATACAGGGCGGGCTGGAGGGGCTGTACAAAAGCGGCATGCCCAAGAAGTGCCAAGACAATGTCATGGATTACTACATCAACCTGCAGAACACGGAGCAGGAAGCCCAGCCCCTTCTCAGGGAACTGGGGCTTTTGCAGGGGCTGTACGAGAACTTCCGCCTCCATGTCACAGTGTCTTCGGAAGGCGGGCGCAAGGAGCTGTCCCTGCCCGCCCCCGAGTACCCCGCCGCCGAAAAAAAGCCGGGGCTCTTAAAACGGCTCTTTGGAAAAAAGCAATAAATAGTAAGGGGGAACGCCGCCTGCGCTCCCCTGTTTTCTACTCCGCCCAGGCAAATACGGGCGGTTTATTTTTTTGCGCCTCCATGGCTTTTTCCAGCACGGACAGCATTTTTTCCCTGTCTTTTGGCAGTTTTCCCCGCACCCGCAGGGCTATGGCATCGTGGAAGCCGTCATAGTCCAGCCCTTCGCTTTGCAGTATTTCCAGCAGGCGATGCTCTTCCTCCAAGGTCTCCATTTCCTCTGCAGGCACAAAGTCCCCTCGCTCAATGGACGCATACAAAGGCGCTCGCTTGTGAAGGAACATGGAGAAATTGATGACGGCCGCCGGCCTGGTGCAAGAGAGGAATTCCCCCGTAGCCTCGGCGTTTTCCGGCCCTCGGCCATGGCCTGCAATCCCCGTCATAATGTGGGCGCCGTACTCTATGCCCGCCGCCTGCAGGCGCTCCGTCTGCCTGTAGGCTTCTTTTAAGGTGTGCCCCTTGTCCATAAAGGCCAGCACATCCTCCAGCCCCGTTTCAATGCCCAGATACAGCCGATGCACCCCCAGCGCCCTAAGTTTTTCCAGCTCCTCTTGGGATTTTTGCTCCACGCCTCCCACGGTTGCGTCCATGTGAAAGCGCTGAACCTCGGGGAAATACCCCTTTACCAGCTTCAAAATCTCCCCAAGGCGTTGGGTGTCCATGCAAAAGGCACTGCCGTCCCCCAAAAAGACCTGCTGCGGGCGGCCGCCCAAGGCCTGCACCCGCTTCAGCTCCCCTTCAATCTCCTCCATGGACAATTCCCGATAGCGCAGGTGCTTAAAGAGCATGCAGAAACGGCAGCGGTTGTATTGGCATCCCGCCGCCACAGGCAGCATATAGCTTCCCCGCTCCATGGGGCCTCGGCAAATCTGTCCTTCGTAGTTCATACACGTCTCCCGCCGTTTTCTTTTGTTTCAGTATAGCACAGGCGGAAAAAAAGAAAAAGCCCGCCGCCTTAATTCTCTTGCTCCAAAGGGCCGGCCGTGATATAAATAAATAAGATTTTTTTCCGCGGCCCCGGTTTTAGCCGACTGCCTGCGGATTCTGTATACAGAGGTACACTGTATGGACGAAACCATGGAGACCTTGGTGCTGGCGGCGCAAAAGGACGCTGCCGCCGCCGACGGTCTCATAGAACAATATATGCCCTTTATCCGCCGGGAAACCGCCCGCTTTCTTGGCCGCATCCCCCAAAGGGAGGAGGAGGTCTTCAGCGTTGCCATGCTGGCCTTCTACGAGGCCATCCAGCGCTATGCCCCCGGCCGAGGCGCCTTTTTGTCTCTGGCCGCCCTAAGCATCCGCCACCGCTTAACGGACTTTTCCCGCAAGGAGCGAAGGCACGAGGGACAGATTTCCCTGCAGGCCTCCTGGGAGGGGGACACGCTGACCTTGGAGGAGCGTCTGCCCGAAAAGGAGAGCCCCCTGCAGAAGCGGGAGGAAGAGCGGGCCGCCAGAGAGGAGATTGAGGAATTCTCCCGCCGGCTTTTGTCTCTGGGGCTGACTCTCACCCAGGTGGCGGAGGCCTGTCCCAAGCAGGAGCGCACCCTGTCCGCCTGCATGAAGGCCCTTGACTTTGCAAAAAAGCACCCCGACCTCCTATCTGAGGCGGTGAAAACGGGAAAGGTGCCCCTTCTGCGCCTGTCGCTGGGAGCGGGGGTGGAGAAAAAAACTTTGGAGCGGCACCGAGGGTATCTGCTGGCCCTGCTGGTGGCCTACACCAACGGGTATGAAATCATCCGCGGACACATTCAAAGCGTAAAGAGAAAGGAGCGTGCCTAATGGAGTATCTGGTTCTGGAATGTCACCCCGCCTACGCCGTACTGCTGGACGGAGAGGGGCGCTTTGTCCGTGCCGCCAACTTAGGCTATGAGACGGGACAGCGGGTAACAAACCCCGTGCTGATGGAAGAGGAGCAGAAAGTGGAGAAAAAGGCCGCCCCTGCCCGCATGCTCCGCAGAGCCGTCGGGGCCTTAGCCGCCTGTCTGTGCCTGCTTTTCCTTATAGGCGGGCTGTTTATTAAAAACGTTCACGCAAAGGTGGAACTGCATCTGGGGCCTGCCGCCGCTTTGGAGGTGGATAAAGAGGGCACCGTGGTGTCCCTGCTTCCCGCAAACAAGGAGGGGGAAGCACTGCTGCAGGGGTATGTGGGAGAAGGCAAGTCTGCCGAAACCGTGTGCCATGAGCTGATGGAGCGAGCCCAGGCCCTGAACTTTGCGCCCCCTGCCCAAGGGTATTCTTTGACCGTGTCCTCCTCGGGGGCGGGCTGGGTACAGCGGCTTGAAAGCCGCCTGTGGCAGGAGATGGCCGCCTACGGGGATACCACCATACTGGTGCTTCCCGTGCCCTGATTAAAAAAAGTTTTTTCACGACCCCGGTTTCCCCTTTCCCCCTGCGTATTCTATGGGCGAAAAGAAAAACCAAAGGAGACTGTTATCATGTACAAGCGTTTAAAAACCCTTCTTATATCCCTGCTGCTGATGTCCCTGCTTTTGGCTCTGGGCTGTGTCAGCGGGAATTCCGAAAGCAAAAACACCGTGGGCGAGGCGGATGCCCCCCTTAGCAATCAGGTCCTGGGGGCCTTGATTCTCAGCGTGAATCCCAAGGTGGAGATCAGCTACAACCTGAACGGGCTGGTGGTGGAGTTGAAAGGCCTCAACGAGGACGGGGAAAGGATTGTTTCCGCCTACGGCGCATATCAGGGGCAGACCTGCCGGGAGGTCACCTGCGGCCTGATTGAAAAGATGCAGGAGGCCGGCTACTTCCGTTCCGACAACGGGGAGCAGAAGAACATCGTCCTCCAGTTGGCCGCCGGCTCCCTGTGCCCCGACGATGATTTTTTGGAAACCGTTACCGAGGGGGTGAAGATGACCGTCAGCGGCTTAGAGAACGGGGAGAACACCACCTTGAACCTGCCTCTGCCCTCCCCCACCCCT
>CAZPCH010000056.1:0-7474 GCA_964585055.1 uncultured Christensenella sp.
GGTGCCAGGATTCGGCGTAGATGCTTCAGGGGCAGGCACATAGGGCGTGGGGGTAGAAATGACCATGCCAACGCTCTCCCGCTTGGTAGGGCGGGCGTGGTGAAACCAGGCAAAGGTCAAAAGACTTGCCCCCAGAAGCACCAGGGCAGTGCATATGGTAAAGATGCTTTCCCGCAGGATTTTCCTGCGGCGTGATTGCTTTTTCATACCTTTTAGTATACCACGATATTTCGTCAAAAACAATATGCAGGGAGATTCTGCGAAGATTGGCGGTGCTGTTTATTTTTCCTCAGACTGTCCATCCTGTTTGTACAGGGGGGGGAGAACACGGAGGAACGATATGATAAGCAAAGTCGATTTGTGCGGGGTGGACACCGCCAAACTGCCCGTTTTAAAGCATGAGCAGATGCGCTCTCTGCTGGAAAAAGTGCGGCAGGGAGACGAAGGGGCACGGGAGCAGTGCATCTTGGGAAATTTGAGGCTGGTGCTTTCCGTCCTGCAGCGGTTTTCAGGGCGAAGCGAACAGGCGGATGACTTGTTTCAGGTGGGCTGTATCGGGCTGGTGAAGGCCATCGATAACTTTGACCTTTCCCACGACGTGCGCTTTTCCACCTATGCCGTGCCCATGATTATAGGGGAGATTCGGCGGCACCTGCGGGATTATTCCCCCTTGCGGGTGTCAAGATCCCTGCGGGACATGGCCTGTAAAGCCATGCAGAAGCGGAATGAACTGCTGGAGAAGACGGGGAAGGAGCCTACCGTAGGGGAGATAGCCAAAGCTTTGGAAATAAAGGAAGAGGACGTAGTCTTTGCTTTAGAGGCGGTCATCGAGCCCGTATCCCTGTATGAGCCTGTGTTCCACGATGACGGGGATGCCACCTATGTCATCGACCAGATTCGGGACGATACGGCCAATGAAGCCAAATGGCTGGACTCCATCGCCTTGCAGACGGGAATGGAGAAGCTGACGGAGCGGGAACAGAAGATTCTTCGCCTTCGATATTATGCCTGCAAGACACAGATGGAGGTATCCAAGGAGATTGGCATCTCTCAGGCCCAGGTCTCCCGCATAGAAAAGGGGGCGTTAAAGCATCTGGAGAAGTATGTGTAAGCAAAAAAGCCTCCCCGAAGGGAGGCAGGGAGTTATTTCCACGGCATCTTTAAAGTGAAGGTTTCGCTCTTTTCGTCCATCTCGTACCGCTTTTCCCGGTGGGTGGGGTCGTCCAGCCAGTTAAAATCGTCCAGATACGCAGAGTAGGTGATGGTATGGATTTCGCCCCTTTCTTCGTCAAACTGCATCAAGCGGAAGTAGCCGCTGCCGCCTTCCTTTCCTGCGGCCTGATAGTTCTGCATCATCTCATATACCGTCCGCTCCGCCGTGCCGTCCCCGTCATCGTCATAGGCGGAGGTCAGGCAGTATAGGCCGTAGCGGTGGCCGCAGAGCACCATGTACACGTTGGGACAGCGGGAGACAATCTTCTTTTCCATGGTCTCTCCCGCCGAAGACCGGGTGCCCTCCGTGGTCATATAGTCGTGGACGCAGAGGATGCCCACACGGTCGGGGTATTTGTCAAAGCTGTTTTTGACAAAGGTCAGCGCCTTTTCATCCGGGTCATGGCTCATGTATACAAAGATGTAGTCTCGGCCGCCCAAGGTGATAAGGTCGTAATGCCCACGGTTGTCTTCAAAGCTCTCTCCGTAATACTCCCGATCTTGGTACACTTTAGCACCGAAATACTTTTTGTACAGGGCGTATCCGCCGGTGTCCGAAGCCATGTCGTGGTTTCCTGCCAGCACGCCTACGGGGATATCGTCCAAAAGATCCATGGCGGCTTTAGCCCGCTTCCAGTTGTCTTCCTTGCCGTTGCGGTGAACAAGATCCCCCGTATGCACCACATACTTTAGGTGCAGGTCCTCTTCGTGCTCCTTGAGAAAGGCGGTGATGGTGGGGTAGATGTCCGCAATACCGTTTTCTTCAATGTTGGCATAGTGCTGGGTGTCGCTGATCCAAGCTACGGTGTCTACGCCCTCGGGGGCTATGTAGCTAAGAGGTTCCTCAGGCAAGGGCTGGGAGGCGGCGGGAATGGGCGTTGGGGAGGGCGCAAGGTCAATGCCCGGGGTCGGTGAGGCTGCATCGGGAATGGTAAGGGTATAGGTGGGTTCCGGCGTCAGGCTGGGAAGCTGTAGGGGGACAGAGGCGGCCGAGACCGACGGAGCGGGAAGCAAAGTGACCACCACCGCTTCCACGGGCACGGCTGTCCCTGCAGGCAGGGTGGTGCTGGCGTTTTGACAGCCTGACAGGAGCAATAGCCCCAGCAGGAGAATCACAAAAGCATTTCTCATTACAGACTTCTTCATAGACCCTATGGTAGACCACGGGAATTCCAAAGTCAACGGTGTTCATGAACTGTTAACACAGATTCTGCCTTTTGTCCGAAACTCGACCACATTTTTGCCACTTTTCACTGGTAGACTATAAGCACTTCAAAGAAAGGAGGCAACACAATCGGAGCCAAGCTCCAAAGGTTTCCATCCCTATGAATCCATTAGAAGGGTTCACTGCCTTACCCCGAAAAGATAGCTACTTTTACGAAAAAGGCAGACTACCAACTCCGCTCCTTTCGGACGTATCCATAGAGATGCCCGCCGGTTTCCTTGTTTTCCCGGCGGGCGTTGTTTTTTTGCGCCGTTTCTGCTATGATACTTTTATGAATGCGTATCTTCTCCGTGTGCCCCCTTTGGCGGCCCATGAAAACGAAATCCTGCCTCTTTTGACTCCTGCAAGACGGGAGAAGGCTCTTGCCTGCCCCCTGGAGGAGGACAGGCTTTTGAGCTTAGGGGCCGGATTGCTTTTATATCATGTACTTGGGGTGAAGGCGGAGGAAGACTTAGTATTCAACGAGCACGGCGCTCCTCGTCTGCGCGAGGGCAGTTCCTGCTTTTCTTTGTCTCACAGCGGTGAATATGCCCTACTGGCGGTAAGCTCACTGCCAGTGGGAGCGGATATCGAGAAAGTTCATCCCGTGCGCAAAGGGCTTTTTGCCCGCATGGCGGCGGAAGGGGAGAAAGAAGAGGTCATGGACTTTTTCACCCTCTTTACCCGCAAGGAAGCCATGATGAAGGCCAGCGGCCGAGGCTTTTCTCTGTCCCCAAAAGGCTTTTCCGTGGCAGAGCCCCTTTTTTATGAGGGCGCATGGTATTCTTTTCACACGGTTTACAGGGACAGGTATGTTCTGTCCTTTGCCGCACAGGAAAAACAGCCCCCCGTGGTGAAGGAGCTGTTTTTAAAGGACATATTGTTTTAAAGGCGGTTTTTAAGAAAGGCTTCCAAAAGATTCATGGCCTCGGCCAGCTGTTCCATTGGGAGCACATAGGCAATGCGTAGATGTCCCGGCAGATGAAAGGCGGAGCCGGGGGAGAGAGCCAGCCCCGTTTTTTCCAGCAGTTCCATGCAAAAAGCCAAATCGCTGTCCCAGCCCCCTGCAAGGAGGGCTTTTTGTATGTTCGGGAACAGGTAGAAGGCACCCTGACTTAGGGGACAGTCGATATTGGGCATGGCCTTCAGTCTCGCATAGCAGTAGTTCCTGCGCTCCTCATAGGCATGGCACAAGGTCTCCGTAAAGCCTCGTCCTCCCTCCATGGCGGCGGCGGCGGCCTTTTGGCTCAGGGAGGAGGGAGGACCCAGCGTCTGCCCCAAATAGGCGCTCATGGCCTTTATCATCTTTTTGGGGCCGGCGGCAAAGCCCAGACGGTAGCCGGGCATGCAGTAGCTTTTGGACACGCAGTCCACCACCACGGCACAGCCTTCAAAGCCCTCCAGAGAGCCAATGCTGATAAAATCGCTGCCTGTACACACCAGTCCCCCGTACACTTCATCGGCAATGAGCCAGATTCCCTTTTCACGGCAGATATTCAGCAGGGAGAGAAGCTCCTCTCTGCTGTACACGGCTCCCGTGGGGTTGTTGGGATTGTTCAAAATTAGGCAGGCGGTTCTGGGGGTGACGGCCTTTAGTAAATCCTCGGGAGTGAGCTTATACAGTTCGCCCCTTCCCTGCACCAAGACGGGTTTTGCCCCCGTCAGCACCGCCATTTCATAAAAGCTGGGGTAGCAGGGAACGGGAAGAATAATTTCATCCCCCGCTCCTGCACTGCAGCGCAAGGCGGCATTGACCAAGGGCTTTGCGCCGGAGGACACGGTGACGTTTTCCAAGGGAGCGCATAGATATTCAGCAGCGGCGGTCTTCATAAAGGGGGCACCGGAGGAAGCGGTGTAGCCGGAGAAGTCCTGCTCTACAGCCTTTATAGCCGCGGCTTTAGCTTCGGGAGCGGCGGCTTCAAAGGGTTCGCCTGCGGACAGATTGAGAATGGAGCGACCCTGTTCCTTTAAAACCTTGGCCAGGGAGTCAATCTCCATAATTACCGAGGGGGTAATGCAGGCGGCTGGGGAAAGTCTCATTTTTCTTTTCTCCTTTCCATAGCGTCCAGAAGTACGTTGGCCGTTACGTCTCCGGCCACATTTAAAGAGGTATAGGCCATATCCAGCACCCGATAGATGCCGCTGTACATGCCCATAATGCTTAAGGGGGCTCCGATTATGGACAAAAAGCCCGCTCCCAGCACAATACCGCCTCCGGGAATCCCCGGAGCGGCCATGTTCATGATTTCGGCCACCAAAAGCATATAGAGGAAGGTGCCCAAGGACACAGGCTGTCCCGCCGCCTGAAAGGCAAAGAGCCCCAGCAAGCAGAAGCTGACGGCGCCCCCGCACATATGGATGGTGCAGCCTAAGGGGACGGATAGCCCCGTAAGCTGTTCGGATACGTGAAACTCCTCCCGACAGGTGCGCAAAGTCTCAGGCAAAGTGGCGGCGGAGGAACAGGTAGACAGAGCCGTCAAATAGACCCGCCCCATGCGTCTTAAATACCGGAAAGGCGTGATCTTGCAAAAAAGCCACAAGGGAAGCATCATAATCACAACGGCGACCAGCAGGCATCCGCCCCAAGCGCAGAGAATATAGGTCAGGGAAGCGGAAAGCACTTCACTGCCAAAGCCCGCAGTGGCACTGCCCATCAGGGAAAAGACGCCCAGAGGGGTTAAATACATAATGCCCCTGAGCACATAGTGCAGGGTGTTTTCGGCTTCCTTTACCACGGCAATCAGCTTTTCACTGCCGGTTTTCCCTGCTCCAAAACCCAAGGCGGCGGCAAAGAGAATGCAGGGCATGAGGGAGCCTTCCCCCATGGCTTTAAAAATGTTGGAAGGAAATAGCTGAATAAAAAACTCCCTCAGTGACAGAGCCGCCCCCTGACCTTTCCAATCTTGAGTCAGCGTGATGCCCTGCCGCCCGGGCTGAAGCAAGCTTACCCATCCCGCAGTGAGCAGGAAGGACAGGGCAAACATCACCACAAACAGTCCCACAATCTTGCCCAAAAGCCGAGACGCTTTCCCCGTACTGCGGCTGACGGCATGGAACACCGTACACATGAGGATGGGCACCACCATGAGTTTCAACAGGTTTACATATACCGTGCCCATAAAATCAATCTTCTCAAAGAATCCCGGCACCATAAGCCCCAGCAAAGCCCCCAACAGACAGCCCCCCAGATTCAGCGCAGATAAAATTTTGTCTCTTTTTTTCATTCTGTATGTACTCCGCCGTCCATGAGCCGCCCCATGACACAGCTTTTTTCCTAATATTTCAACATATAGTGTACCATGGTTAAGGGGCAATTTCAACCGTTTCCCTTTCGACCCTTTTGCGTGAGACTTTACAAGCGGAGGAATAGGGGGTAAAATAAAAGCAAGGAGGCATCCGTGAGCACATTTGTTTTAAAACTTATTGCCGGGGTCTGCATGATTATAGACCATCTGGGCATTTTGCTGGGGGATAAGGGCTGGCTGGCGGGAGACGCTTATATAGCCTTTCGCTCCCTTGGCCGCTTAGCTTTTCCCTTATACTGCTTTATGCTGGTGAACGGCCTAAAAAAGACCCGAAACAGAAAGCGGTATTTGGGGCGTATGCTCCTGTTCACCCTTTTGTCCCAAGTTCCCTTTGTGCTGGCACTTACCTATACCAACCATATGGAGGGGGCGACGTGGGGCGCCTTAAACGTGGCGTGGAACATGGAGCTGATTCCCTCTTTGCTCTTAGGCGCCGCACTGCTGTTGTATATGGCGGGAGACGGCTTTAAGCCCTCTTTAAACTGGCTGTGGCTGGGGCTGTGTCTGGGCATTTCGGGCTTGCTTGTAAAGGCGGGGGACTACCGTTTGTTGCATGGCTTTGACTTTTCCGTCATGTACACTTTGAGCATGGGGCTGGGAACCCTGTGCCTGCTGGATTCCCTGCTGAAAAAGAGCGGCAGTCTAAAGTGGTATTCCTATATTTGTTACGGCTTGTCCCTGCTGTGCCTTTGCTATTGTTTGCTGGATTATGCGGACTACGGCTTTGGGGGACTGGTGCTGATTCTGGGGCTGTATCTATGCGCCGACCATCCCTTCGGTCAGGCTGGTTTCGTTCTCATGTGGAGCTGGACGGAGTACAATTTGTTCATTACCGGCAGCATGCTTTTTCTGCTGGCTTTGGCGGAGGTCATGTATGTCTGCAGAAAAAAGCCCTCGCTGGTGGGTTTGATGCTTTTGGTATACGCCCTGTTTTTGATTCTGTTTTCCGGATATACGGGCAACTATGCCTATCCCCTTTGCACGGCTCTTAGTGCCGTACCCATGCTGCTGTATTCCGGGGAGCGGGGGAGAGGCTCCAAATGGGGCTTTTATCTGGTATATCCCGTGCATCTTTTGGTGCTGGGACTGCTGTTTATGTTTATATAAAGGAGAAAACCCATGCTGCATTTTGACAGTGATTACATGGAAGGCTGCCATCCGCAGATTCTCAAGGCGCTGGCGGAAGGAAATCTTCAAAAGCAGACTGGCTACGGGCTGGATGAAATCAGCCAATCCGCCCGTGAGAAGATTCGCAAAGCCTGTCAGGCGCCCCAAGCAGAGATTCACTTTCTCGTCGGCGGCACCCAGACCAACACCGTGGCCATCCGCTCCTTGCTGGGACTCTGCGACGGAGTCATCGCCGCCGAAACGGGACATATCAACGTCCACGAGTCCGGTGCCATAGAGGCCGCCGGGCACAAGGTGATTGCCCTTCCCGCCAAAGAGGCCAAGCTGTCCGCCGAAACGGTGGAGGGGTACATGACCCGCTTCTATGGGGATGAAACCTGGCCCCACATGGTGCGGCCGGGCATGGTGTACATCTCCCATCCCACGGAGTATGGCACCCTTTACACTAAGGCCGAATTGACCGCCTTGCGGCAGGTGTGCGACAAGTACCATATGTATCTGTATATGGACGGCGCCCGCTTGGGCTACGGACTGGGGGCAAGGGATACGGATGTCACCCTTCCCGACATCGCCCGCCTGTGCCACGGTTTTTACATCGGCGGCACCAAGGTAGGGTGCCTCATGG
>CAZPCH010000057.1:0-7453 GCA_964585055.1 uncultured Christensenella sp.
GAAGCGCCAGGACAGGTAGCCCAGCACCAGCGAAAGCAGCATCAGCCCCGCCAGCATCAGCCCCAAAACGCTTTCTCTTCTTCTCATACTCCCTCTCCTTTCCGTATGATTGGTTTTCGCCGGGGGGCGGGGGCGGCGAAAGGCTTCGCCTTTCTCTTTGGGCAAAGCCCAAAGGGTTCGCAGGGCGAACCGCCGCCCCACGCCCCTCACTCTCTCACATGTTGGCAATCTACAGAGCCCCCTCCGTGCCGGTGAAGTTGAAGCTGTACTTCCGTATGGCCAACTGCACCAGCAAAAACAGCAGTAAAATCACGCCGCCGAAGATGCAGTAGGTCTGCCACAAGCGGGGCAAAAGATCATAGCCGAAGTTGTGCATGTGGTAGGTGGCCTGATTTAAGGGGGACAGCCACCCCACCAGCACGTTGGCCTTGTAGGTCAGCTCCTCGGGGAGCTTTAAAACCTGCTTAAAGAGTTCCGGGTTCAAAAGCAGTCCGTATAAAGAGAAGGCAAAGGCGCCTACGATGCCCGCACTCTTTCCCTTCCACAGCTTGCACAAAAGCAGAATCAGTGCCAGCACCAAGGTGTACATCAGCATCAGCACAAAGATGGTAGCGGCGCAGGCATAGGGACGGGACAGTTCCAAGGTCTTCACCAGCGCCGGCAGGGCTACCGCCTTCCCCGCTCCCGAGTACCCCAGAATGGCGGCGGTCTCCGACCACATGTTGCCGATAAAGCTGTTGGCCATGCACAGCACCGTGGTGGAGACAAAGATGAACAGCATATATAAGGCCGTGGCCAAGGTAAGGTACAATAGCTGTCCCCACGCCCAGGTGCTCCGCTTCATGCGCACCAAATAGTAAGGCACCCCCGCTCCCAAAAAGGGCATATCCACAAAGAGGAGGATTAACAGCAGGGAGATGAGCAAAATGGAGTTGGCGTCCCCAAAGGTCCACACAAAGGGCTCAAAGGCCTGCATGGTGGTGCCCATGTCGTAGGCAAAGGCGGCGGCCTTGTCGGAAAGGAGGAAACATAGGATAAAGGCCAAGGCAAAAGTCAGCGCCACCCGCATATTTCCCCGCCACATGCGGAAATTGTACCGGGCCACCGCCCCCACCTGACGCAGTTCCTTCCAAACCTTCCACTCTTTTTTGGCTTTATACCCTTTCTCGGGAATGCGCACGGGGCGGTTGAAGAGCTTGTGGAGCCACTGCTTCTGCCGCTTATCGTCCCGCAGTTCCGACTGAACGGTGAGATAAAAGAGCAGCTGTAAAAAGATGGTCAGCACCAGCAGCATCAAGGCGGCGCTGCGCCCCTCCAAAGGCCAGGGCCCCGTCATGGTAAGATAGTTCTGGGGATTGAGCATGAAGGCGCTCCGAAAATACCGCTCCTGCAGAATGACCAGCACATAGTATAGGATAAAGGGAGCGGCGTAGCCCAGGTACATGTTCATGGTCCAGGCGGAAAAAAGCAGTCCCGCCGAAGCCCACAGGGCGCCCGACAGGAAGAAAAGAACCATGCGCAGAAGGATGTCCCCTGCATAGGAGGCCACGGCGTACTCCCCGTAGACCTCAATGGGGGAAAAGACCAGCCAGAAGATGCCGTAAGCCGCCCCCATGCCCACCACCAGACTCAGTCCTCCGGACAGGGCGCAGCCAAGGCTCTTGCCCCACAAATACTCCGTCACGGAGGTGCGGGTCAAGTATACCTTCAGATACCCGCTCTTCACCTCGTCCACAAAGGCGGTGGTGTAGGGAACGGCCGCCAGAATGGGGGTGGCAAAGAGAATCAGACTGCCCTTCAGAGACTTTAAGAACAGCTCCTGATGATAGTTGTACAGCACCTGAGGGGTCTCCATGGAAAATACGCTGAAGGCATCGGAAAAGGCTCCGATGAGCAGACACAGGGTCATGCCCCCTGCCGCCAGCAAAAAGGGTGCGGACAGTATCGCCCGTTTCAAATCAATCCAAATGCGTTTCATCATTCTCTCCCCGTAGATGTATATCCCTATGCCCGTCCAGCGAGCGGAATGTATAAAAAGAATGGTTGGGTTGCGGTTTTCCCGTCACAATCATTGTAGCACAGATT
The DNA here is from genome assembly GCA_964585055.1 of uncultured Christensenella sp. GTDB lineage: Bacteria > Bacillota > Clostridia > Christensenellales > CAG-138 > RUG472. The sequence continues at coordinate 2,086 of CAZPCH010000057.1, forward strand.
AAGGAAAGCAGATGTCAAATAATTGTAATATTTTCGCCCTCCCTTCAGCAAAAAGAAGCATGCCTATCCTCTTTTTCTTATAGACGGCGGAAAGTGGGGAAAGGTTGCATTCCGAGGGAAAAATTTTGCGCTGGAGGCAGACAGGAAGGGCAAAATAATATATACTGTATGCGAAACACCCAAAAACAGGCAAAAGCAACCGGCGGTTGACAAATTTTACAGTCCGCTTTCTGGCGGGAAACCGAAGAAAATGGTATGGTTTGTCCTGCAAGAAAGAAACAACAGGAGGAATTCACATGATTTTGGCCGATAAGATTATTGCCCTGCGGAAGAAGGCGGGCTGGTCTCAGGAGGAGCTGGCGGAGCAGTTGGGCGTCTCCCGTCAGTCCGTATCCAAGTGGGAGGGGGCTCAGTCCATGCCCGACATGGAGAAGATTCTGGGCATGAGCCGCCTGTTCGGCGTGTCCACGGACTACTTATTAAAGGAAGAACTGGGGGAGCCGGAGTTTACGGTCGGAGAGGAGCGCACGGAGGTGCGGAAGGTCTCCATGGAGGAGGCCAGTGATTATTTGACTCTGAGCCGCCGCAAGGCACCCTTTATGGCCTTGGCTACGGCCCTGTGCATTGTCTCCCCCATTCCCCTGATTCTGCTGGGGGCCGTCAGCGAACTTAACACCTTCCCTCTGACGGAAAACGCCGCCGGGGGACTGGGGCTGTGCGCCCTCATGATTCTGGTGGCCGCCGGGGTGGCTCTGTTTATTCTTTGCGGCGCCAAGGGCAAGGAGTACGAGTTTTTGGAGCGGGAAGCCTTTGAGACGGCTTACGGGGTCAGCGGCATGGTGCAGGAACGGAAGAAGGCCTTTGCCTCCACGGCTTTGAAGCTGAATCTTATGGGCGCCATGCTGTGCATCCTGTCCGTAGTGCCCCTGTTTGCCCAGGCGGCCGCAGAGGCGGAGGACTTGGACATGGTCATCAGCGTGTGCGTTCTGCTGGGGCTGGTGGCCGTTGGGGCGGCCTGCTTTGTATATGGGGGTACGGTGCAGGGCGCCATGGATCGGCTTTTGCGGGAGGGGGACTACCGCCCCGAGGAGAAGCGGCGGCAGGAAATCAGGCGTCCTTTCTCTTATATTTATTGGCTGACGGCCACGGCGGTGTATCTGATTGTCTCCTTTGCCATTCCCGGGGGCAGTCCCAAAAACAGCTGGATTGTCTGGGCGGTGGCAGGGGTGCTCTACGGCGCCGTCATGGCCATTGTGGAGCTGGCGACTAAGGAAAAGAAGTAAGGCGCAGGGCGGGGCGGCGAAAGGCGGAGCCTTTCTCTTCGCCGCCCCGCCCCCAAAATATATTTTTTCTTGACAATCTTTTTCGGCGGGTCTATTATTAGATATCAAATTGATATCAGAAAAAAGGAGTATACAGGATATGGAACCGATTATTTCCATAGAGCACTTGCACAAAGCCTTCGGGGACGTGCAGGCCGTGTCGGATTTGTCCTTTGAAGTGCGCCGAGGCGAGCTGTTTGCCTTTCTGGGGGTCAACGGAGCAGGAAAATCCACCACCATCTCCATCCTCTGCGGCCAGTTGAAAAAGGACGCAGGAGAGGTAAAGATTGGGGGCGAAGAGGTGGAAACGGCCATGGGGAGCATCAGCCGCCGTCTGGGGGTGGTGTTCCAGAACTCCGTGCTGGACGGAGCCTTGACCGTGGAGGAGAACCTCCGCAGCCGCGCCGCTCTCTACGGAATTACGGGCAAGGCCTTCCGCCTGCGCATGGAGGAACTGGCCGCCCTCCTTGACTTTAGCGACCTTTGCAAGCGGACGGTGGGCAAGCTGTCGGGAGGACAGCGGCGGCGCATCGACGTAGCAAGAGCCCTGCTGCATAAGCCCGAGATTCTCATTTTGGACGAACCCACCACGGGGCTGGATCCCCAGACCCGCAAGCTCCTTTGGGACACCATCGCCTCCCTGCAAAAGCGGGAAAATATGACGGTCTTTCTCACCACCCACTACATGGAGGAGGCCGCCGACGCCCACTATGTCATCATTCTGGACAAGGGGCGCATAGCGGCGGAGGGCACGCCTCTGCAGCTAAAAAACACCTACGCCGGGGACTTTATCACCCTGTACGGTTTGACGGAGGCGGAAAAGGAAAGCCTCTGCCTCCCCTACGCCGCCGTGCGGGACGGCATTCGGGTGCAGGTGCCCAACACGGAAGCGGCCACGGCGCTGATTTTACAGCACCCCGCCCTGTTTCGGGATTATGAAATTATCAAGGGGCGCATGGACGATGTGTTCTTAAACGCCACGGGAAAAAAGCTCACGGGAGGGGATGCACAATGACGGGACTGTGGAATCTGATTCGGCGGCACTGCAAGCTGTTTTTTAAGGACAAGGGGATGTTCTTTACCTCCCTTATCACCCCCGTGATTCTGCTGGTGCTCTATGTAACTTTCTTGGGCAACGTGTATCGGGACAGCTTTGTTTCCGCCCTGCCTCAGGGCTTTTCCATCCCCGAAAAGCTCATCGGCGGCACCGTAGGGGGACAGCTTCTCTCCTCCCTGCTGGCAGTAAGCTGTGTCACCGTGTCCTTCTGCTGCAACATGATTATGGTTTCGGACAAGGTCACGGGGGCTCGGCGGGATTTGACCGTATCCCCGGTAAAAAAATCCACCCTGGCTTTAAGCTACTATCTCTCCGCCCTCTTCTCCACCCTGCTGGTGTGTCTGCTGGCTTTGGGCGCAGGCTGTGTGTATCTTGCCAAGGTTGGCTGGTATCTTAGCGTGGAGGATGTACTCTATATGGTGCTGGACATCGTCCTGCTGGTCATGTTCGGCACGGCTCTTTCCAGCATTCTCAGCGTGTTTATGCATAGCCAGGGGCAAATTTCTGCGGCGGGCACCGTGGTCAGCGCCGGCTACGGCTTTATCTGCGGGGCGTACATGCCCATCTCCCAGTTCGGGTCTGGTCTGCAGAAGGTTCTCTCCTTCCTCCCCGGCACCTACGGCACGGGGCTCATCCGCAACCACGCCCTGCGAGGGGTCTATGCGGAGATGGAAGCCCAGGGCTTCCCTGCCATGGTGGTGGAGGCCATTAAGGACTCCATCGACTGCAATCTATACTTCTTTGACAAGGCCGTGCCCGTAAGCGCCATGTACTGGATTCTCGGCGGCTCCGTGGCGGTACTGCTGGGAGTCTATGTGCTGTTGAACCTGCTTCATAAGGAAGGGTAAGGAGGACATTTCCATGAAAAAAGCGGTTTCCCGCTTTGAAAAAGCCCGCCGCCTGCTGATTTTCTGGACGCTGTTTGTCGGCATGGGCGCCGCGGCCGGAGCCTTGGGCATGCTCCTTGACCCCACGGGGAAGAGCATGGGCATGAACGCCATGCTCCCCTACTTTCAGGTACTGCCCTTTGCCGAGGCGGTCTTTCAAGACTTCACCTTCTCCGGCTGGGCTCTGCTTATTGTCAACGGCCTTACCAACCTGACGGCGGCAATGTTGCTGATTTGGAAAAAGCCCTTGGGCGTACGGCTGGGCGGTCTCTTTGGCGTGACCCTTATGCTGTGGATCTGCATCCAGTTCTACATGTTCCCCCTGAACTTTATGTCCACAGCCTACTTTATCTTCGGCCTTCTGCAGGCGGCCACAGGGTACGCCGCCAGCGTCTTTTCTCGGCAGGAGCGGTTTCAAAAGACCTTTTCCGCCAAGGACTACCCCCGCATAGGCACCGATCCTAGCAAGCTGGTGGTGTATTTTTCCCGCATGGGCTATGTGAAAAAGGCGGCCTATGAGGCGGCGGAGGCCTCCGGCGCCAAGGTGCTGGAGCTAAGGAGCACGGAAAAAACGGAGGGCACCTTGGGCTTCTGGTGGTGCGGAAGGTTTGCCATGCACGGCTGGGATATGCCCCTTGCCCCCATAGAGGAGGATTTATCTTCCTACAGCCATGTGACCCTGTGCAGTCCCATTTGGGCTTTTTCTCTGGCCGCCCCCATGCGCACCTTCTGCCGCACCTACGGGAAAGAGATTCAGGAAGCGGACTACATCCTCCTCCACCACACCCGAGGCACCTACAAAACCGTTGCCGGGGAAATGGACGCTTTACTGCATCTTCACGGCACCCGTTTGACCTCCGTCTGCTGTCAAAAGGGCAAGGTGAAGGAACGGCGAGTGCTGGAAGAGAAAGATTTTTAGAAAAGAGGATACCAAGAATGAAAAGAAGAGGACTTGCGGGGCTATTGGCTCTGCTGATGCTGTGTTTGCCCCTGTGGGCAGGCTGTACGTATGCTACCGTATATTCCCGCACATGCACCCCCAATCGGTATGATCTCCAACTTAAGCCCTTGAACGACACCATGACCGAGACCTACTCCCTGAAGGCGGGGGACGCCATTGCCGTGACCACGGAGGTGGAGTCGGGGGCCTTGGACATTCTCATTGCCCAAAGGGGCGGGGATGTGGTGTACCGCGGGAACGAGGTGCAGAGCGGCGCCTTTGTGCTGGAGATTACGGAGTCCGGGGAGTATGAAATTTCCGTCACCGGCCGTCAGGGGCGGGGGACGCTGACCTTTGAAATGCAGAGAGGAGAAAGTAAATGAAGAAGTTTTATATCTGCCTGCTGGCCTGTATTCTGGCCGCAGGGATGACGGGCTGTGCAGTGACCGTGAACAGTCCCTCCATGAACCGCTACGAGGAGGCGGAAAAGTACACCTCAGGGAACTTTTCCTACGCCGCCCAAGGCATAACCCGTGTGGAAGCAGACTGGGTGGCGGGAAACATCACCGTGGTGCAGAGCGAGGATGGCACCCTGAAGGTAGAGGAAACGGGGGAGCTGACGGAAAAACAGCGGCTCCACTGGCTGTTGGAGGACGGGGTTCTGAAGATTCAGTACTGCGCCTCCGGGTACACGGGCACCTTCCCTGCCAAGGGCAAGGCTCTGACCTTGGAGGTTCCCGTGGGCATTGACCTTTCCATTGACTCCGTCAGCGGCCAAATTTCTCTTGGCGACGGCAGTTTTGGGGCGCTGAATCTGGACACAACCTCCGGGAAAATTGACTTTGACACCGTCCGAGCAGAGGTGTGCAAGCTGGACACCGTTTCCGGGGATATTACGGGGGATACCCTCCTGTGTGAGAAGAGGCTTAAGGCAGACACCACCTCCGGCCGTGTGGACATAGATTGGCTGGAGGCGTCGGAAGCGGAGGTGGAAACCGTCAGCGGCAGTATCGATATAAAGCTGTGCCGGGGGCAGGAAGCGGAGATTCAATCCACCTCGGGCAGTATCACCCTGATTCTGGGGGAGACGCTGGGAGGCGCCGCCAACAGCTTTGAATCCGCCAGCGGCAGTTTCCGCGGAGACGGGTATAAGGTAGAAGGC
>CAZPCH010000058.1:0-7363 GCA_964585055.1 uncultured Christensenella sp.
GTGTGCTCTCCGAGTATTCTACCTACAATAAGTACGATATGAAGGGCTACTTTGCGCCCGAAAAGGCCGCAACCGTCACCCTCAACTAATTCGTAAGCACTTTAAACGCCCTGCTTATCTGAAAAAGATAAGCGGGGCGTTTTTGCTGTGTAAATTATATGCGGTTTAGTACTCTGCCGCCGAGAGACTTTTATCGGATTGTTTGGCTCTGCTGCGGATATAGGCTTTCTTGTTCGGAATAACCCGTGTAACGGGGAGCATTCCGTTCCACGAGCCCCGCTGTTTACGAAAATGAGCTTTTTGAGCACGCTTGGTCTGTTTCGACAGGGGAACATACTTCATTTCCTTATACCTCCTTGTTTTGTAGCGGAGTTGTTATCCTCTGAGGCGGCTGTTGTTATTGAACCGCCGGTTTAATACAATCGAATTGAAGTGAAATATTGCCTGCAATGCGGGGAAAAGTTGCGAAGGCGCAGGTTCTGTGGTATGATACAGAGGCAAACCTAAGGGAGGAACTATGAAAAAGGTATTCGGCTGGATTTTGAATATAGTGGGCGGTTTTAACTGTCTGGTTCATATTATATGCACCCCCATAGTGCTTACGGCAGAGGGGCAGGACTGGCTGCAGCGGCTTGTGAGTACCGCCATCATGGTGCTTGGGGCCATTTTCTGGGGATATGTCTTTTACTGGGGCTTTAAGCTCAAAAAGAATAGCAAGGGCACAAAAGTCTCTGCACCCGAGTTTGCTGTGCCGGAGCCCGTTGACCAGGAACCTGTTGTGAAAACTGATTTCCCGGACACGGAGTATCTGGCGGATACCACCTTTATCCGCAATATGCATCATATCTCCCCCGGGGGCACCATATGGCAGCAGTATGATGTAGTGCTGGATGCTCGCGGCTATGGTTGGGACATGATGAAGGACTGGGCTGATTACATGGCCGAGGCGGATTTGGAGCATATTTCCCAGGTTACGGCAGGGACTCTGGGAGCGCAGAAGCAGAACGTTACCGACTCCTACGCAAGCCACGGCAGCAAGTGCAAGCAAACCCCGGAGCTGGAGACGGAGCAGGGCTTCCTTTCCATTGCGGGGACCAGCAAGGTGCTGGGTGCGCCCATGAAGATTGTCTGGATCAACCAGACCAACACATTGCGCTTTTTCACTCTGGATAAGAGCGACTTTCGGATGCTGAAATATATAGAAACCATGGTGCGGCGCACCTTTGGCACAGCGGATGCCATGAAGCTGGGGAAGCCTTTGGAGGAGGAAGAGCCCGCTCCCGCTGTATCTAAGCCCGTACGCAAAAATGCCAACAACGCTCCTGCAGAGTTCGAAGGCACCAATATTTATGTGGATTCCTCTGTCCTGATGAAATGGCTCACCGACAACCCTAAAAGCCAGTACGAGCTTCAAGGTGTGCTGGCCCTGACAGAAAAGGAGCCCACCATCACCCTGTATGAGGACGGGGAAAAGACCCAGGAGTATCGTTTACAAACGGAGGGGGAGGAGGATTTCACGGGAAAATACTTTCTTATTTCCCTTCGAATGAGCCTGATGGGGGCTCTCCTTCTGCCTGTAGTCCAGATAGACGGGGGTTTATTTCCGACACCCCTGAGGAGCGGAGCATGACCCTGAATGACGTGGGATACCGCATGGAAGGACATTTTCTAAAGTGCGGCGGGGAGAACGCAGAGATTAGCTGCAAGGTCACTCGAGGAAAGGATCTGCCTCAGAAGGGGCTAAAATACCCGGGATACACCACCCCTGCCAATGTGCGGCTTGTGGGCATTTGCCCGAAGTGCGGGAAGTCCTTCTGCTTCCATGGGTATTCTGTGTACATGGGTCAATGCGATGCGGCTTATTCCGATGACGGGCTGGACTGCTGCTCCATATCTAATCCGAACATCGATAAGGATAGCTGGACGTTCGAAGCTGACGGGAAAACCTTCCGTTACTATAATTCCTTCTGCTGTCCCCACTGCGGAACGCCCTATATCGATTATAAAAAGTTCCCTGAGAATAAGGTGTTCGGCGTGTCCGCCTGTGTGCATTTGGGGCGGAAACTGTATTCGGATAATACCTGATATCGGGTAGAAAGAGAGAAAAGTGAAAAGGCCGGGGGCGGCGGGAAAGGCGAAGCCTTTCTCTTGCTTGGGGGGCGGGCATTCTGCCCGCCCCCAAGCAAGGGTTCGCTCTGCGAACCGCCGCCGCCCCGGCGCTTACCACGCACCGTGTGTTACTGCACGGCTGCCGTCCAGCGCATTGACGCCGAACATGTTGTACGAAAAACGATGCCCATAATCATACCAGTCTATCAGGACCAACCAGACGGGCATTAAGTAGGCAGTATCCCGTTCATCCTTCATCTGCTGCGCCGATACCGTCAGCACCAGTTTGGTTATTTTTCCTGACATGGTGGTTCCACCGAGCTCAGGTATAATACTTGCCGCAAGCAATTTTTTTATGTTTTGCTGTATCTGCTCTAAATCCAGCAATTCGGCATTCGGTGAAGCAAGTCCCGTAACCTCCATGGGATACTCCCACATGAAATTTTCCACCCCGTTTTCGCTTACATATATCCGAATGACTTCGCGCTTCCACGGCTGGCTGTAGGCCGTATCGTCTTCAAAATTCAGTGCGCCATAGAGTTCATAGCCATCGGACGTGTCCACGGTATAGTATCCGAAGGTGCGCATGAAAGCAAAATTCCATCCCTGGCTGATTTCCTGCATGTATAGAAAGTCATAGTTTCTGGAAAGCTCTGCCGATGCAAGGGTAAAACCTTCCAGCCCATTCTCCCGAAGAAAGGCAGCGGCCATTTCTTCCCCTTGCTCCTGCGTAATGGAGGGGTTCAGTATAATTGGCCCTTCGCCGGCATAAGAACCGTCATCCATTAAGGTATCTTGAGAGTGAATAATGTTGTCGACACTTCCTTTTCCCAAGATCACATAGTCTGATCCGTACCCCTGAAAAAAATAAATGGATCCCAAAGAGCCGTCTGCAAGACGCACAACATACTGTTGGTTCTTTTTTTCCTGCAAAGTGATATGGTCTGTTTCCGTATAACTGCCTCCGGGGGTTCCAATCATTTCGGTATAGTTTTCTTGTGCATATATGGCCAAGCCCCGTTCATTCAGGGAGGAAATAGAATCGGCATATTCTTCCGGCAAGGCACGGTTTCCCTCCCGTATTCCGGTTACCTCTTTGAAAAAGTTGTTGGCAATGCCTTCCATCTGTTTCATATCAAACTGTGCCCTGGCAATTGTGTAAACGGGAAAGCTATCTTCGTTGGTTACTATAATATCTGCGTCTACGGTAAGATCCACAATTGCCTCAATTTCATCGCTCCAGTGCTGAGGGAGGGAGGCCTTGTAGGCCTCCACTTTTTCCCGATAGGATGTAGCCACCTCCGATTCCGGCGTCTGCCCAATAGGAGCTTCGCTGCCTGCCTGGAGCTTTTCTTCAATCAATTCCGAATCCCTGTGCACCACATATTCTTCCTCAGGCGTAGGCTGACAGGCGGTGCACAGAATAAGCAGCATAGCCGCCAAAAGCAAAGCGATGGCTTTTTTCATAAGTACCTCCGCCTTTTAATTTGCATCGGCCGGAATGCCGTTTTCAATAATAATGGGCTGGGTTGAGCCTCTGAAGCTGCCTGCGGTTTTCAGGTACATGGTGTCATCGGTACCGTCCGTTGGCTTGGAAATTCGCAGTTTTACTGCAGCGGCACTGTTGGCACTATTCAGTTCATTTCCGCCGAAAGAAACACTGCCGGTGCTCGATGCGGTTGTTTTAGTTCCGGTCAATGTTTTACCTGTTCCGGATACGAGACGGGTTGTGTGCTTGCCTGCATTATTAACCAGTTGATCCGTTTCTATTTTGTAATATCTGCTGTAGGAGGGATTGTCTGTAATTTGAATCCACTGTTCGGAACCGTTCTTCACTAGTGAATTGGAAGTATCAAATCGGTGCTCCACATGTCCGGCAGTATAAGTAGCGCTATAAGAAGCACGCCCTTCTGCAAAAGTGCTGATGGTAAGGGCAAAGAGCATTGCGGCAATCAAGACCAAGGCTGTGATTTTCTTAGTTTTCATATTTTACTCCTTTTTAAAATTAGTACTTGAGTTTAAAACCGACCAATGATAAAATGAAGTGTCCTTGCGAGCATGCCTGAAAAGGCATGGAGTCCCCACTCTTTCACAAGGACATTTTTTATATACTCTCATACCGGCATCACCTCACGCTTACATATTTGTTATTCATACGGCATGGCCGCAGCAACCTGTTTTGAAAACCGTGCAGGGGTTTCATTGCTTTCAAGAATAGTATACCATATGCAATTTGCGGCATCAACGAATATTTAAGCAAAAAATGTCACAGAAATGTAATATTTTCGAATACGGCATGATTTGATGCCTGATTTAAGCATTGACCGGCGGTAAAACGAAAGCAGTCGGCACAGAATTTCGGATGCGGGCAGATGGTTGCATCTATCTTTTTTGGTCGATACATGATATGATAAAGCAAATCCTTTTTGGGGGAGCACTCATGAGCAGGGACTACCGATATATGCGCCGTAAGGAGCTGATTGCTTTGCTGGAAAAAGTACAGCAGGAGAAGGAAGAAGCAGAAACCCGCATACGGGAACTGGAAGCGGAACGGAACAAGCGGGAGATTCAGTTGGAACGGCTGGGCTCTGTTGCGGAAGCCTCCTTGTCTCTAAACGGCGTGTTTTCCTCGGCGCAGGCGGCGGCGGAAGGGTATTTGGACGCTTTGCGCACTTCCGTCTTCCGTTCGGAGGCCATGGAAAAAGCGGCTCGCCAGCGGGCGGAAGCCGTAATGAATCAGGCACAGCAGGAGAAGGAGCGTATTGTGCAAAGCGCCCAAGAACGTGCGGAGCAGATTCGTGCTGAGGCACTGAAGGTGCGTCAGCAGATTTATGAGCAGACGGCCAAAGAAATTCTCCTTCGCTGGAAGGAATGCGAGCAGGGGTATTTTTCTAAGGAGTAACCTGGGCGGCACTGATATTTCCCTAAATGTGGGCCTTGCAACCGTTGGTTGCGGAAGTTCCAGCCTGAGATGGTGGTCAAAAATTCGCCCCTCTGGTATAGTCTGGGCATAAGCAGAAAGGAGTTTTTTATGAAACTGTCAGAGAAGATTTATTATTGCCGCAAGCTGGCGGGGTGGAGTCAGGAAGTTTTGGCCGATCGTGTGGGGGTATCCCGTCAGGCGGTGAGCAAGTGGGAGACCGGAGAAGCGGAACCTGAACTGAGCAAGCTGAGACAGTTGTCTTCCGTTTTTGGCGTGACCACGGACTGGCTGTTAAACGAGGATGCAGGGGTGGAAGAGCCCAAGAAAACGGAAAAGGAGCAGACCTCCACCGTGTATGTCCATGCGGCTTCTGAGGACTGGGTGGAGAAGCTCCCTAAGTTTATGGCCAAAATGTTCCGCCGCTACGGCTGGCTCATTGGAGTGTACATTGCCCTGGGCGGCGCCGGATTCTGCCTTATTGGCGGCCTTGCAAAATATACGAGCCGCCAGATGTTCAGCGGCTTCGGAAATTTTGGCATCCCCACCGGCGGCATAGACGGCATGGATTTTTTGACCCCGGGAACGGAGTGGTATATAGACGGACAGTTGGTTACGGGCGGCTCCTCTATGAGTTCCTTCTATAACGCAAGCAATCCCGTGGAAACCATGGGTACGGTCATTCTGATTTTGGGCATTATGATGATTGTGGCGGGGACGGTGCTGGCCCTTTGGCTTCGCAAAAAGAGTTTGGCTGAACAGCAAAAAGACTGAACCTGCACGGATACTTATATCCCGTACTTTATGCGGATGCGTTCCAGCTTTCTGCCGAAGGGCTTAGCAAAAAGAGCGAGAAAGACCACGTTGGACACGGCATAGACTATGGTATAGGGAATGGCCGTGCCCAAGGCGGCGGCGTAGAGCCCCCAGTTAAAGGCGCCGTTATACCAGAGAACCGTCCAGATATCCATAATAAAAGAATATGCGATTCCGGCGATGACACCGTAGAGCAGCAATGCCCAGCGGTGTTTTTTTAGCGGCCCGCTAATCAGTCCTGCCGCAAAGCCAATGAGCCCCCAGCTTAGCATCTGGAAGGGCGTCCAAGGCCCCTGCCCGAAATAAAAGTTGGAGATCAGGGCAGACAGAGCCCCCGTGAGAAACCCGGCTTCCCGTCCAAGATACAAGGCGGCCAGCACGGTCAGAGCCGTTACAGGCTTAAAAAGAGGCAAAAGCCGCCCTGCACAGGAAAGGGCGACCATAATGGCTACCAAAATCATGCGCCTTGTCCCCGTGCGCTTCTTTTCAAACCCGGCTATAAAAAGCAGGAGGGAGAGAACCGTGACCAGCAGGGTAATATAAGCAGAACTTTTGTCTGCAAAGGCGGTGGCGCCCAGAAGAACGGCCAAAGGAATCAGGAGCAGGGGGAGAGCCCAGCTTAAAATCTTCCGAAGGGAGGCGTTGCGTATGACCATCATATTCCTGCATCCTCCTCACTCTGGGGGAGATTCATGCGGCACAAGCGCTCCAAGTCCTCCAGCGATGCAATATTGTCATAATACCCCCTCGCCATGCGGTTGGCGGCGGTGGTATAAAAGCTGTTGCCCGAAAAGAAGGGGCGGGGCGGGGCGCAGGATACGATTTCCCCACGGAAGAACAGGGCGCAGCGGTCGGCAACGGAAGCCGCAAACTCTACGTCATGGGTCACCATGAGCAGGGTGACCCCTTCCTTTTGCAGGGAGCGAAGCACCTGCATAAAGCTCTCTTTGGTAGCGGCATCCAGTCCCTTGGTGGGCTCGTCCAGAAGGAGCAGACGGGGCTTTGTTCCCAAAGCCCGCATTAGCGCCAAGAGCTGCTGCTGGCCGCCGGACAAGTCGTAGGGATGGGCATCCAGTAAAGAAGAGAAATCAAAGGGCAGAGCCTCGGGCGCTAAGCCCGCCTCCTGCAGTTCCTCTCGGACGGTATCCCGAATAAAGACGGTTTGCGGATCCTGAGGAAGCAGAGACAGGCACTCTTTATAAAGAGACTGCCCCGAATACTGCTTCAGCTTTTTGCCGAAAACCCGTATTTCCCCTGCATAGGGCTTTTTTAGACCGGCGGCATTGAGAAGAGCCGTGGTTTTACCGGAGCCGTTCCCCCCCAGCAAACAGAAGCACTCTCCCGTATGGACACGGAAGCTGACCCCCCGCAATACATCCGGCAGATTGCGGGCGTAGCGGAAATACACATCCCGAAACTCCAGCGCAATTTCATCGGTATGTCTTTTTTCTCCTTCCGGGAGGGAAGGAATGGCTTTCTCAAAGTGGGTCTCCAAAAACTGCCGCCCTTCCCCAATGG
>CAZPCH010000059.1:0-7334 GCA_964585055.1 uncultured Christensenella sp.
AGCGGTTCAAAAACCTAAGGAAGGTTTCCTCCCCGCCATGACCCAAAGGCAGTGCCGCCCAAAAGTCCGCCTTTTCAAAAAGCCCCGTCCCCGTCTCCATAAGCTCGTTGAGAATGTGGGCGGTGGGCTCCGCTCCGGGCTGAAGGAAGAGGAGCAAAAGAGGCTTGTCCTCGGACGCTTTCAGGGGCACGGGGGTGTTTTCTTTATACAGGAAACCTTGCGGCAGGGGCACCTCCACCAGCATATCTTCTGCAGACACCGGGGGGCGGCGCAAAACCACGGTCTTTTTCTTCCCCTCTTTCAAGGCAAACTGCCGTCGGATATACCGTTGCTTGCCGCTGGGCAAACGCACAAGGGAGGTTAGGCTGTATATCCCCGCAGGAAGCTCCGTCTCCTCGGAGGATTGCCCCTGGGGCAAGGGAACAAAGCCCTCCTCCGTGTACCGAGCCAAGCTCCAGTTCTGTGAAAACCGCCAGTCCCCCTCCCCTGCCACGGCTAAAACTCCCGTGGGCTTAGGCGCAAGGGGCACAAACCTGTCCTCTTTCCAGACCTCTGCCGTCCCGGTAAAGGGGTTCAGCCTGGCCGCCTCCCCCTGTCGGCGCAGGGCTGCAACGGCTCTTTCCTCCCGTTTCATCAGGCATAGGGGCGTTCCCAGCTTTTCCGTACCTATGCGGGGGCAAAGGACATATTTCGTAAACAGCGCCTCCCGTCCTGCATATGCGGGCAGATGCTCCATGGCCCTTTTGAGATACCCCAGCAGGGTGTCCGCCTCTGTGTCCCGCAAGTCCTTTTCCGGCAGGGTCGTTAGAAGCTTTTCCGCCCAGTCCCCCGCCGTCTTGGCGCCCTCCTTCAAATAGCGGGCAATCTCCTTTCCGTTTCCGCAGGCGGCTTTTATATAGGAGTTCCACGAAGCAGGGGCTTCCCCGTCCAAGGTCTCCCTTGCTTCTTTATAATATTGCCGCTGACGGCCTACCCGCTTCATGGCGGCAGATAAAAGGAACCCTCGGTTCTCCTCCTCCGCCTCTTTGCTCACAGGGGGAGGGGTCACCGCCCCGGTTTCGGGAGGCAAAAAGTCCCCCGCCTCTTCAAAAAGGGGAACCTCTCCCAATATCAGCAGCCCATGGGTAATTTCCCCCGTATGTATATCTGCCATCCCATAGAGCCCCTCATGGACGCAGGTAAGGCGAAGACTGCCCTTGCCGCAAGTCAGCGTTCCCCGCCCCCGGGCATCGGCGGTCAAAAAGGCTATGGTGCGCCAGTCCCCCATGTTCAGCACCTGACAGCGTATCTTCGCCCCCGCCGCCAAGGTGCCGTCGGGGAAGCGCACCTCCACGGTCAACAAAGCCGTAGGAGCATAGCGGGCCGTGGCGTTATACAGCAAAGCCCCCTCCCGCTCTTCAATGACCTCCTCCTTTTCCATAGCCGCCCCTCTGTAGGAAGAAAAGGCTCGCCCGTGTACCAGCATGGCACGGGAGGCGGCGTTTAAAAACCAGCCCTTATTCAGCACGGGCTCCGGTTCGCAGGCACCCAAAAAGCGCCACTGCCCCTGCACATACACCTCCACCCAAGCGTGGTTGTCGTCGCAATGGCTCCACCAGGGGGCATAGACCTGACGGGCGGGAATGCCCACGCTCCTTAAGGCGTACACGGCAAAGACCGATTCCTCCCCGCAGCGTCCCTTACTTGATTTGTAGGCGGTCATGGGCCCCTCCGTCCGATCGTCGGAGGCCTGATAGCTGACCTGCTCACAGCACCAGCGGTTGACCGCCAGAGCCGCTTCTTCCGTGCCTAACCCCGCCGTGCGCTCTTGCAGGGCGTCATAAAAGAAGTCTCGGCAAGGCTCCAAGGTCTCGTTGTTCACTCTGGGGCAGAGGACATAGTTTGCAAAGATATCCTCCGGTACCTCTTCTTTCCAGACCCGCAGTGCTCCTTGGGCCTCCATTAAAAGGGCATCAAAGGGCACAGACTTTAAGTCAAACAAAGGCAGTGTACCGTACAAAAAGGCAAGGGCCGTCTGCAGCTCCCCCTCTATGCCTTCTGTTTGGTGCAAAACGGATGCGTCCAAAGACTCTCTGCGCGCCTCCAGTTTTTCCCGGGAAAAGGAACAAAATGCTTGGGAAAACACCTTACACCTCCTCCTTCAGCACCACTTTCAGCACCGTGTCATCTCCATCGGGCAGCACGGGGTCGGGCCCCAGATCCGCAAAGGCCATGTGGGGATAGTCGCTGTGCACCCAGCTTGCGGACAGGGGAATCTCCCGCCCGTCAAAAAGCAGTCGCATCTCCTTTATTTTCTCTGCGGGGATGCCGTACAGGGGCAAAGGCCCCAAAGCGTTCTCGTAAATATGCAGATACAGGGTGTTCCCCTTGCGGGTCAAGCGTCCCCACTCGGGCTTCTCCATACGGGCGGGGCCGCAGCCGTAAATGCTCTCCCCGTTTACCTCCATCCACCTGCCCATATAGGCCAAGGTGTCCAGAGCCCTTTTGGGAATGCGGCCGTTGCCGTCAGGCCCCACGTTCAAAAGGAAGTTTCCGCCCTTGCTGACGCACTCCGTCAGTTTTTTCAGCAGTAAGGACGCAGGTTTATAGTACCCGTCCCTTCCGCAGTAGCCCCAGCTATGGTTCATGGTGGTGCAGGTCTCCCAAACAAGGGGGTTGCCTGCAGGGTCGAAAAGCCCCTCAGGAGGCACCATGCGCTCCGGGCTCACAAAGTCCCCGTGGCAGGGAGCCGGCGTTCCCGCCGCCAGAGACCCAAAGCCCTCTCCGCTGACCTCCAAACGGTTGTTGAGAATGATTCCCGGCTGCAGGGTGCGCACCATGTCCGCCAGTTCTGCCCCCCGCCAGGCTTCTCCCCGCAGTTCATCGTAGGCAAAATCAAACCACAGGATGTCCAGCTTTCCGTACTTGGTGCAAATTTCCCGCACCTGCCCGTGCATGTAGGAAAGATAGCGGGAAAAGTCCCTGCCCTCGTTGCCATAGGCGGGATTATTGCGCATGGGGTGGTACCGATCCCCATAGTGAGGAAAGTCCGTGTGGTGCCAGTCAATCAAAGAATAGTACAGCCCTGCCTTGAGCCCCGCCTCCCGACAGGCCTCCAAAAACTCACGGACGATGTCCCGCCCCAGGGGGGTGTTGGTGGACTTAAAGTCCGTCAGTTCGCTGTCAAAAAGACAGAAGCCGTCATGATGCTTGGCGGTGAGAATGACATACTTCATCCCCGCCTCCTTGGCCGCCTGCACCCACGCCCGTGGATCGGCGGCCTGGGGGTTGAAAGTATGGAAGAAGGGCATATACGCTTCTTCCGCCATCTCCTCGTTACTGCGCACCCACTCTCCCCGAGCGGGCACGGCGTACAGCCCCCAGTGAATGAACATGCCGAAGCGGGCCTCCGTAAACCAGCCCATTCGCTCCTCGTACTGCGTTCTGTCAAAGGTATACATCCTGCTTCTCCCTTCTTTTTATGCGCTATCCGTCCCTGCGCTGTGTGTACCTGCGGCACGCTTTTGCCGCCGCCTCCACCAACTCTTTGTCCGCCTGTTTATAGCCGCCGAAGGAGACCTTCGTGAAAGAAGCACCCGCCTCCACCTGCCTGTGGGCGCTCATGTGCACCTGCTGACAGCCTGTATATTGCAGGAGGGCTTCCAGATTGTGCTCCCGCACCCCGCAGCCCGGGAGAATCTCCAACCTGCCTGCGGTGTGCATCTGCATCTGCCGCAAAGTCTCTGCCCCCTCAACGGCCGTAGGCTTTTGCCCTGAGGTCAGCACCCGTGTGATGCCCGTCTCCATAAGGGCATCCAGCCCCTTTTTCCAGTCGGGCACCATGTCTATGGCACGGTGGAACACCGCCTCCTTCCCGGCTCTGCGGGCAAGGTTGGCCATGTAGGCGGTGCGCTCTAAATCTACGCTCCCATCCTCCAGCAAAAATCCGAAGACCAGTCCGTCGGCGCCGGAAAGGAGCAGCAGCTCCCCGTCCCGCTTCATGGCGGCGTACTCACTTTCGCTGTAAAGAAAGTTTCCCGGGCGGGGGCGCACCATGGCCATGATTTTCCCCTGCGGCACACGGCTTTTGATTTCCAAAAGGCTCCCCAAGGAGGGGGTCAGTCCCCCCAGCTCCAAGGCGCAGTTTAATTCTATTCTGTCTGCTCCCCCTGCAAAGGCGGTGATGCCGTCCTCCGCACTGCCGCAGCAAATTTCCAATATGGGCTTCATGTTTTCCCCTTTGCTCTTCGTTTTCTTTCCGCTTTCATGATACAGGCTCCCCTGCGCCTTTGTCAACGGATTCCTGCGGCAAAAAGCCCTTGTACCTTTTGCGTTCTTCTGGTATACTGTTCAGGTTAAGGAAGAAATGACAATGATTGAGTTTAACCACGTATTTTATCAATATGAAAGCGCCCTCACCGATGCCCTCCATGATATCACCTTTCAGGTGCCTCAAGGGGAATTTGTCGCCGTAGTGGGACACAACGGCAGCGGGAAAAGCACCCTATCCAAGCATGTCAACGGCCTGCTTCTGCCCTATCGGGGGGAAGTGCGCATTGACGGCATGGACACCCGAGAGGAAAACAATCTGCTGGACATCCGCCGCCGGGTGGGCATCGTCTTTCAAAATCCCGACAACCAGCTTGTCACCTCCATTGTGGAGGAGGATGTGGCCTTCGGCCCCGAAAACCTGGGGGTGCCGCCCAAGGACATCCGCCGCCGGGTGGACGATGCCCTAAAGTCCGTAGGCATGGAGGCCTACGCTTCCTCCGCCGCTCACAACCTTTCCGGCGGGCAGAAGCAGCGCATTGCCATTGCGGGCATGCTGGCCATGAAGCCGGAGATTCTGGTACTTGAAGAGGCCACGGCCATGCTGGACCCGGAGGGCAGAAGAGAGTTGCTGGAAACCGTCTCCCGCCTGCACAAGGAGCAGGGGATTACCGTGCTTATGATTACCCAGTATATGGAGGAGGCCGTATACGCCGACCGCATGCTGGTGCTCAGCCAGGGAGAGATTCTGCGGGACGATACCCCTCGGAATATCTTCAGGGAAGGAGACTTTCTCAGAAGTCTGGGACTGGACGTGCCCCCTGCCGTTGCCCTCAGGGAGGGGCTGGCCAAGGCCGGCATTCTTCTTCCCCATGACCCCATGACCGTTGAGGAGGTAGCAGACCGCCTATGCCCATTGTTGTAGAACACCTTTCTCACGCCTACTCCAATGCAGGCGTGCTTTCCATGCCCGCCCTCCAGGATGTGTCCCTGACCATCGAGGAGGGAGAGTTCCTTTGCATCATCGGCCACACGGGCAGCGGAAAGACCACCTTTGTCCAGCATCTAAACGGTCTTCTGCTCCCCACCTCCGGCACCGTCACCGTAGACGGGCTGTCCATGGAGGATAAAAGCTGCGCAAAAAAATCCGCTCCCTGGTGGGCATGGTCTTCCAGTACCCGGAGTATCAGCTTTTTGCGGAAACCGTGCGGGAGGACGTAGGCTTCGGCCCCAAAAACATGGGGCTCTCCCCCGAGGAGATTGACCGGCGGGTGCGCTCCGCCATGGAGCTGGTGGGGCTTGCTTACGAGCAGTTCAGCGAAAAGTCCCCCTTCGAACTCTCCGGCGGTGAAAAGCGGCGGGCGGCTCTGGCGGGCATTGTAGCCATGGAGCCCCGCTATATTGTTCTCGATGAGCCCATGGCTGGTCTTGACCCCAGAGGGCGGAAGGAGATTCTCTCCATGCTGGAGTCCCTGCGCAAAAGAACCGGCTGTGCCGTCATCATGGTGTCCCACTCCATGGACGATGTGGCCGCCCACGCCGAGCGGGTGCTGGTACTGCACAAGGGGCAGACCGCCTTTCTTGATACCCCCGATAAGGTCTTTGCCCACGGGGAGGAGCTTCGCAAAATGGGACTGTCCCTGCCCGAAGCCAGCCGCCTGTCCCTTTTGCTGAGGGAGAAGGGGCTTACGGTGCCCGAGGGACTGTATACCATGGAGAAGATGCAGCAGTGGCTGTTGGAGGTGCTTTCATGAGCGATATTACCCTGGGTCAGTTTGTGCCGGGAAACTCCTGCATCCACCGTCTGGATCCCCGCACCAAGATTCTTTTGATGATTGCCTACATCGCCATGGTCTTTGTGGTGGACTCCTTGACCATGTTCCTTGTGCCCCTTTTCTATATGGGGCTTACCTTACTGCTGGCCAAAATCCCCCTGAGCTATATGTACAAGGCCCTCAAGCCCGTGCGTTTGCTCATGGTCTTTATGTTCGTTCTCAACCTCTTCGTCACCCCCGGAGAACGGGTGCTTGTCCAGTGGTGGATTGTGAAAATCACTGAGGAGAGCCTGAAGCAGGCAGTGTTCATCACCCTGCGGCTCATGTTTTTGATTACGGGCACCTCCCTTATGACCCTGACTACCTCCCCTCTTTCCCTGACGGACGGACTGGAAAAGCTGTTGTCCCCCCTGAAGGTGTTTAAGTTCCCCGCCCACGAGCTGGCCATGATGATGACCATCGCCCTGCGCTTTATCCCCACCCTGATGGAGGAGGCGGACAAAATCCGCAAAGCGCAGATGGCTCGGGGCGCAGACTTTGAAAGCGGCAACCTCATTGCCCGCGCCAAGGCCATGCTGCCCATTTTGATTCCCCTCTTCGTCTCCGCCTTCCGCCGTGCCGACGAGCTGGCCCTGGCCATGGAGTCCCGCTGCTACCACGGGGACGAGGGGCGCACCCGCATGCGGGAGCTTCGCTTCGCCTTTGGGGATCTGTACGCCGCCCTGCTGACGGCCGCCGCCATCGCCCTCATCCCCCTTGTCCAGCACTTTGTGCCGGGACTGCTTTGATATGCGCCGGGTTCGTCTTATAATCGCATACGACGGCACCGGGTACGTTGGCTGGCAGGTGCAGAACAACGGCCTTGCCGTACAGCAGGTCTGCGAGGAGGCTTTGCTGGCCGTTACCGGGGAAAAAGTCACCCTGCAGGGCTCCGGCCGCACGGACAGCGGCGTCCACGCCCGGGCTCAGGTGGCTCACTTTGACACCACCGTGCGCATGGATGCGGGGAAGTTCGCCATCGCCCTGAACACCCGCCTCCCCGCCGATATTCGGGTGCTGTATTCCGAGGAAGCCCCTGCCGATTTCCACGCCCGCGTCTCCGCCAAGCACAAGGAGTACCGCTACAGCATGCTCCTTGCCCCCCACGCCAGCCCCTTTACCAGAAATACCGCCCTGCACGTCCACTATAAGCTGGACATCCCCGCCATGGAGCGGGCCGCCGCCGCTTTGGTGGGGGAGCATGACTTCAACGCCTTCCGCTCCGTGGGCGTGCCCCAGGAAAGCACTGTGCGCACCATCTACACCTCCCGG
>CAZPCH010000060.1:0-7312 GCA_964585055.1 uncultured Christensenella sp.
CCCTTCGGGGTCGGGGCGAATTGCTTCGCAATTCCCCATTGTTCACCAAGGGGAGGCTGACGCTGTAAGAGACTTTTACTTACTTTCGCTTTTAGCAAAGCAAGCCCCTTGTACCGCATGGCTCCCCTTATTGGGTAAGGGGAGCTGGATTGCGAAGCAAGACTGAGGGGATAAGCAGATAAAAGGGATGCAGAGCATCCCATCTACAACCTGCCTGAAAGGCAGATTTCATCGCCGAAGGCGATTTCATCCGCTGAAAGCGGATTTCACCTGTCCGCAGGACAGATTTCATCCGACAAAGTCGGATTTCACTGCCGAAGGCCCAAAAGGCCTTCCATATCCTCGGGCAGAGGGGCGGTGAAAGCAAGAGTTTCCCCCGTCAAGGGGTGTTTAAGGCGCAGGAAACAGGAATGGAGGGCGGGACGGTCTATATCTGCAGACCGCTCCCCGTAAAGCCAGTCCCCCGTCAAGGGGCGGCCCATGTAGGACAGATGCACCCGAAGCTGGTGGGTGCGCCCCGTGTGGGGAATGAGCCGCAGCAGGGTACGGCCGTTTTTTTGCTCCAAGGTTTCGTATTCCGTCAGGGAGGGGGCTCCGTGGGGACAGACACAGCGCTTATAGGAACTGCCCGGCTCCGTGGCGATGCCTCCCTCAATGCGCCCGGCGGCAGGGGTCAGGATGCCGTCGATAATGCCCCGATACTCCCGATAATAGTCCTCGGTGTGCAGGCGGCGTTTGAGAAGCTCGTGGGCGTAGCCGCTTTTGGCTACGGCCATAAGCCCCGTGGTGCCCCTGTCCAAACGGCTGACGGGGTGAGGGTAAACGCCCTTGGGGAGATAGGCAAGAAGACCGTTCTCCAGAGTCATCTCCCCTTCGTTCTGGGTGGGCTGTACAGCTAAGCCCGCAGGCTTGTTGACAATGAGAAAGTCCTCATCTTCATACACAATATCCAAAGCCATAGGGCAGGGGGTCAGCTCCCTTTTGGGGACTTCGTCCCCTACGGAGGCGGTGAGTCTGTCTCCGGGGGAGAGAAGGTAGGTGGTGTAGACCTTTTGCCCGTTGACCATAATCCCCTGAGGGCGGCGCTTCAGGCGGGAAATGAGGGAGGAGGAAATCTGAAATTCCTTCTCCAGCACCCGCTGTACCGGGCGGCCCTTGTCCTCCTCTTTGGCCGTATAGGTAAGAATGCGCATTACAGATACCGCTCCAGACGCTCGGAGAGCTTCTCCCGGGCCTTATCCACATTGCTTTCCAGACGGCGGAGGAAGGCTTGGGCGTCCTGCTCAAAGGCCTCCGCCTTGGCTTCCAGACGGGTCTGGGCTTCAATCAGAGCGTATTCACGGCTGTGCTCCTTTATAAACAGGGTGCGGCGGAAGCGGAGCAGGTCCTCGTTGAGCTTGTTGGCGTTGGCGGCAAACTCCTCAATGGGGGTCTTGCGGCGGCCGTCATACTTCCCCTGCTCCTTGTCCTTCAGCACCTCCCGATAGCAGTCGGCGGCATGGCGGACGGAGGAGTCCCAGCTTATATACAGCTCCTTCTGGGCGTGCTCCCCAAGGCTGCGGCAAAAGTCCCTGTGTTTGCAGGCGTATATCACCGCTTCTCCCATCTGGCGGGGGTCTTCCGAAATGAGCAGGCCGTTGCGGCCGTTGGCAATGCCCTCGGCGGCGCAGGAGCCTTCAATCATGAGACTGCCCAGCCCGCAGGCGGCGGCCTCCCGCACCACGATGCCGTTGGTATCGAAGGTGGAGGGGAAGAGGAACAGATCCGCCATGGAGAAGTAGGCTCTCAGCAGTTCCCTGTCCCGAACGGCGCCGGTAAAAATACAGCGGTCGCTTAAATTCAGATCCCGGGCGTAAAGTTCCATCTCCTCCCTGTCCGCACCGTCGCCGATGAAGATCATGCAAAAGTCCTCTCCCGCTTCCTTGGCCATGTGCAGACCGGACAGGGTCAAACGCAGTCCCTTGTACCACATCATTCTGCCCACAAAGAGGAATACGGGCATTTCGGGAGGGATTTGGTGGGAAAGGCGCAGGGCCGCCGCCTTGTCCGCCTCTACGGCGCCCAGAGGGAAGTCCACCCCGTTTTCCATAACCCGGTAGTCCCCTTCGTATCCAAGGGAGCGGAGGTTTTCCCCTGCCCCCCGGCTGACCACCCACACCTCGTCGCAGGCGGAGATGTTGTTCACAAGCATGCGCACGGACTGCTCCTGCAGGGCCTTGCCCTTAATGGCACGGGCGATGTCGATGTCAAACTTGGTATGATAGTGGAGGATGAGAGGGGCATTGCACTCCTCCCGCAGAAGTCTGGCCATGTAGGTGGACATAATGGGGCAGTGGGAGTGAAGGATGTTGGGCTCCATGGAAAGAAGCTGCCGCCGCCCGGGCAGATCCAGCGGGTTCCCCGTGCGGTAGCCCACCAGGGGGGTGGTGTTGAAGCTTTTGTAGCGGATGACGGGGAAGGGGTAGTCGTCCTCCACCTTGGGATAGGCGGGCACGGCCACCTCCGCCTTTTCCCCCATGTCGGTGAGAATGCGGGCGTAGTTTAAAACGGCATTGGCCACGCCGTCGATCTGGGGCGGGAAGGAATCGTTGAGCAGACATACACGCAGTTCGTCCATGAAAACCTCCGGATGCAAAGTATAAAAGAGAAGCCCTGAGGGCGTAAAACCAAAAAAGTTTTTCCTATACTACCACAGGCGGGGAAAAAATGCCACGGGTTTTTGGGGGATGTTTGCAAAGGTCATGAAATGTTTGAAATTTCGACAAAAAGGACGCAGGGGGCGGCGGCGGCCGCCGCAGGCGGCCCTTTGGCGCCACGGGCGCCAAATGATTGCGGCACGCAATCCGCCACCCCCCGCCCCTGCAAATAAAAAAGAGGACGGAGTCTCCGTCCTCTTTCCGTATTCACTTACATTCTGTCCAGATAGGCCGCTCCGATGGTGCCCGCATCGTTGCCCAGAGCCGCCCGCCGCACGGGGGGCACGCCGATGTACTCCGCCGCCATAACGTATTGGACGGCTTTGGCGTTGAGCTTGTCCATAAGGTAGTCTCCCTGATTGGAAAGACCGCCGCCGATGAGCACCACCTGAGGTCTAAAGCAGCTTACCAGAGAGCCGATGGCCTGACTTAAGCAGTCCGTATACTGCTCCACCACCTCCATGGCAGGGGCATCCCCCAGCTTGGAGCATTCAAAGGCCGTGCGCCCGTCCACCATGCCCGCTTCCCGCACAAAGCTGTGCATGCGGGACTCGGGGTGCTTGTCCATCATGCGCATGGTGTCCCGAATAAGGCTGGAGACGGAGCAGTAGGCTTCAATACAGCCCCTTTGGCCGCAGCCGCACAGCTCGCCTCCCCGCTGGAGGGTCATGTGCCCCAGCTCCATGCCCATGCCGTCGCCGCCGGTAAGCATTTTGCCCCCGGCAATGACGCCGCCGCCTACCCCCGTGCCCAGGGTCAGCATGAGTACGTCCGTACAGCCCTTAGCCGCACCGGCTACGGTCTCTCCCAGCACGGCGCAGTTGGCGTCGTTTCCCGCATAGGCACGGATGGGAAGCAGCCGCTGTACATCCTCCAAGAAAGGCACGTTCTTCCAGCCGCCCATGTTGGCGCACTGAGCCACCACGCCCTTGGCGTTGATGAGCCCCGGAATCCCAAAGCCCACGCAGGGGAAGTCTTCCAGCTTCTGCCCCGCTTTTTCCGCCGCCAGCTTGGCCGCTCCCGCAATGTTCTGCACCACCGCCGCATACCCCTTGTGGGTTTCCGTGGGGATGCTGATGCGCTCTATAATGGTATTGTCTTCTCCCACCACGCCGGCTTTGATAAAGGTGCCGCCTACGTCTACTCCCAGTCTGAACATTCTTTCTTTTTCTCCTGACTTTTTTAATATTACAACATCTGCATGGCCTCGGCCACATGGCTGGCCCGCAGCATTCGTTCCTTCAGCAAAGCAAAGGCCTTCTGCGCCCCTGCTCCCAGCAGATAGCTTCCCAGACACGCCGCCTCCACGGGGGTCTTCTTCTGGCACAGCATGGCCAAAACCAGTCCCGTCAGCGTGTCCCCCGAGCCGCCCTTGGCAAGACCGCTGTTGCCTTCGGCAGTGAGATAGCATGCGCCGCTCCCTGCAATCACCGTCACCGTTCCCTTAAGCAGCACCGTGCAGCGATGCTCCTCACTAAATTGCCGTGCAACGCCGATGGGGTCTTGGGCAATCTCCCAGATGTCCAGCCCCGTCAGCCGTGCCATCTCCCCGGGGTGGGGGGTCAGCACAATCTTTTCGTGAAGGAGGGAATACAGCTCCTTGTGGCGGGATAAATGGTTTAAAGCGTCGGCATCCAGCACCCCCGGCAGATTGGAGGAGAGCAGGGAGATGAGTATGGGGGAAAAGGTGTGATCCTGCTCCTCCTCGCCCCAGCCGCAACCTGCGGCAAAGGCGGTTTTTCCCTTTAGGCGGGGGGCGATTTCGCTTATGGAATAGGGCGTCCAGCCATCGCCCACGGAGGAGAACACCGCTTCGGGAAGGCGGGTGTAGTATAAGCGGGCGCTTTCCGTGCTGATAACCTCCAGCACCCCGCAGCCGCCGCCCAAGGCGCTTTGACCTGCCAGCAGAGCGGCGCCGGGATAGCGGAAGCTCCCTGCCAAAAGCAGGCCTCGGCCGTTGTCTCCCTTGTGGGCGTTAAAGGGGCGGGGAGGCAGAGCGGCTCTGGCTTCCGCTTCGGAAAAGAGCGTGCATTGTCCGCTTGCAAGGGCCTCTAGAAAATAGGGGGTCAAGGCTTCACGCTTCAAAGAAATCCGCCTCCTCTCCCAAAAAATCCGAACCGTCTTCGTCCTTGACTTCCGCTTTTATGGCTTCATAGGCCCGCAGGCTGTCCTCCATGGAAAAGCCCCGGCTCATAAGCCGGCGGAGCACCCGCTGGCGGCGTTCCTTTTCGGGAAGGCCCTTTGTCTGGCGGAAATATTTCTTTGCAACCTTTTGGGCGTTTTCCCGGTCTATATATTGGGGCAGGGACTCCATGGCTTCGTCAATGGCTTCCTGAGGCAGCTTATGCTCCCGAAGCTGGCGGACAAGGTGTCCCCGGCTCAAGGGCTTGGTGTTGAGTCTGGTGCGCACAAACTCCCGGGCAAACTGCCCGTCGTCCAAAAGCCCCAGTTCCTTCAGGCGGGCGATGGCGGCATCCACATCCGCTTCTCCGTAGTCAAGGCCGTCTAAATAAGCCTGCATCTCCCCCACGGTGCGCATGCGGGCGGTAAGGTACTTCAAGGCAGCGTCCATGGGACTTTCATAAGTAGGTTTCTTTTTCATATGTATGATTGTACCGCAAAAATGCGGGATTGTATAGAAGGAAAATGCTATTTGGGCAGAAGGGCGTGTTTTTTAACGGGAAAGCCTGCAAAAAAGCCGACCCATGCAAAGAAGGCTCCAAGGCGCAAGGGGGGAGATGTCACAGAGTTGTAATATCTTTTTGAATATTTTGCGCAGGGTATGGATTTATGAAAAAAATGCGCTAAAATGAGAGTACATGAGAATGAGGAGGACTGTATGAGCAGTTTGAACAAGAAGCAAAAGGGACTTGTCTTTGGGGGAACCGCCGCCGTGCTGGTGCTGGCCGCCGTAATCATCGGGATGCTGGTGGGTCAGCCCGCCTCCAGCCCCACCCTGGGACAGTTGGGCAGCAAGGCCACCGCCACGCCCAACATCTCTTCTGCAGGCGTAACCATCTCCACCCCTGCCCCGGATGTGGAAAAACAGCAGCAGGAGGAAATGGCGCTGATTACCGCCCGCACCACCATGCTGCGGGGCACGTCCATCGGGGGGGTGGATGTGAGCAATATGACCAAAGAGGAAGCCAAGGCCGCCGTCGCCGCCGCCATTGCGGAGCAGGGACGGGGGGAAGTGAAGCTCACCCTGTTCCATGAGAACGGTACTTTGCCCAATGTGGACGAGGACGCCGAAGCCGAGACCCCCGAGGAGGAACTGACGGAGGAAGAAAAGGAAGCCCAGGCCGCGCCCATCCTCTTTGCCGCCGCAGAGGGGGGCGTTGTGTACACTCCCAACACGGGGAATCTGATTCTCACCGCCGACGTGGACAAGGCCGTAGACGAGGCCTTTGACCTTATGCGGGAAGCGGGCAATTACGAAGAGTTTATGCAGGAGGTGTCCGACATCGCCACCAAGGGCCTGGACATCCCCCTGCCCTTTAAGGCCGACGAGGAGTCCGTCAAGACCTATGTGGAGGACGTAGCCTATTTGGTGGACACCCCGCCCGTAAACAAGGGCTACACCGTGGACGAAACCACCCACAAGCTTACCGTTACCGAGTGCGTAGACGGCTACGGCATCGACAGGAGCGCCCTTGAGGAGCAGATTTTGAACCTTGACCCCACGGAGGAAGCTCAAATCACCATCCCCATGACCGTCCTCACCGGCAGCGATTCCGCTCAGGATTATGTCCTCAGGGGCACCTACACCACCCAGGTAGGGGGCACATCCAACAGAAAGTACAACGTAAAGAAGGGCTGCGAGATGATCAACGGCACCGTCTTAAAGCCCGGGGAGGTCTTCTCTACCAACGCAAAGCTGGGACAGCGCACCAAGAAAAACGGCTGGAAGAATGCGCCTGCCTATGTGTCCGGCACCCATGAGGATCAGCCCGGGGGCGGCGTGTGCCAGCTTAGCAGCACCCTCTTCAACGCCGTTACCTATGCGGACTTGGAGGTCACGGACCGGCGGAACCACTCCATGCCCGTAAGCTACGTGGACAACGGACGGGACGCCACCATCAACTCCGTCGGCAACATCATTGACTTTAAGTTCAAGAACAATACCGAAGGGGACATCATCATCATCTGCTATGTGGTCAGCAACAAGCTCACCTTCGATATCTATGGCTTGCCCATGTCCGATGACTTTGACGACATTAAGATTAAGACCGAGCGGCTCTCCACTCAGAAGATTACCACGGAGTATACCGAGGACCCCACCAAGCCCGTAGGATATGAAGAGGTGGTCAGCAAGGGCTCCAAGGGCTATCGGTACCGCACCTATGTGTATTACTACAAGAACGGACAGCTTCTGGAGGACAGAACCATTACCTACGAGTCCACCTACAAGATGTACCCCAAGCAGGTAATCGTCGGCACCAAGGACGACGGAAGCTCCTCCGGCGGCAGCGGCACCATTCCTGACGATACGCCCTCCACGGATCCCACCCCTGCCCCCAACACCCCCGAGCCCGGCGGCGAACTGCCTGCAGGCCCCGAGGAATAAAATCGAATATGACTTCAGCCCGGGTAAAAAGGCGGAAAGCATCTGTATC
>CAZPCH010000061.1:0-7266 GCA_964585055.1 uncultured Christensenella sp.
AGAGAACTTAAGCTGGCCCCTCCCCGTGACCTTTTGCGAAGGGGGGCAGGAGCGGAGAAACTCCGTGCAAAACGCCCTTGAGGCTTCCAAAGCTAAGGAGGAGGACATTGTTCTCATTCACGATGCCGACCGGTGCTTTATGCCCGCTCAGGTGATAAAAAACTGCTTAGAAAAAGCCATAGAGACCGGCAGCGGCGTGGCGGCTCTGAAGGTGACGGACACGGTGCTCTCCTTAGGCGATGATGAGATTTTTCCCCTAAACAGGGAGCTTTTGTGGAGAACCCAGACCCCCCAGTGCTTCCGCTTCGGGGAGATTTCTGCGGCCTACGCCGTCCGCCGCGGGGGGCGGGCTACGGACGATGCCACTTTGTACGCCGCACAGTTTGAAAGGCTCACCCTGGTGGAGGGCAGTGAGGAGGGGCGCAAGCTCACCACCCCTGCGGACTGGGACTGGGCGGTAAAAAAGGCGGGGCGCACCCGCTTCGGCACGGGGTACGATACCCACATTCTCACGGAAAACCGCAGGCTTATACTGGGGGGCGTGGACATCCCCTTTGAAAAGGGACTGCTGGGACACAGCGACGCCGACGTGCTTCTCCACGCCGTAATGGACGCTCTTTTGGGGGCGGCGGCCATGGGGGACATCGGCAAGAACTTTCCCGACAAGGACCCTGCCTATAAGGACATCAGCAGTCGGGTGCTTTTAAGACAGGTGGGGGAAAAACTGAAAAAGGCCGGCCTTGTCATCAGCCATATAGACGCCACCGTCATCGCTCAAAGACCCAAGCTGAACCCCCATTTTCAGGCTATGAGGGAGAATATTGCCGAGGATCTGGGAATTTCTTTGGAGCAGGTCTCCCTGAAGGCCACCACTACCGAGGGCATGCATGACGAAGGGCGGGGCCAGTGCATCTCCGCCATGGCCAATGCCGTGGTGGCGGGGTAGATGCAGATAGAGAGAAGAGATAAGACCGGAGCTGCAGAAACCTCTTTACACGAACAAAAGTACGTGATATACTGCAGGCAGATACAAAACAGGAAGAGACTATGGAACTGAAGGAAATTGTCATTAAGGGGGCCAGGGAGCACAATCTGAAGAATGTGTGTTTAACCCTGCCCAGAAATAAAATGATTGTGTTTACCGGGGTCAGCGGCTCGGGGAAGAGCTCACTGGCCTTTGATACCATTTATGCCGAGGGACAGCGGCGGTATGTGGAGAGCCTGTCCAGCTACGCCCGCCAGTTTTTGGGACAGCTGAACAAGCCCGAGGTGGACGCCATCGAGGGTCTCTCCCCCGCCATCTCCATTGACCAGAAGACCTCCGGGCGGAACCCCCGCTCCACCGTGGGCACGGTGACGGAGATTCACGACTATCTGCGATTGCTCTATGCCCGCTGCGGCACCCCCCACTGCCCCAAGTGCGGCCGTGTGATTGAGAAGCAGACCGTGGACATGGTGGCGGACAAGGTGCTGTCTCTGCCTCAGGGCACCCGCATTCAAATCAACGCCCCCTGCGTGCGGGGACAGAAGGGACAGCATGTAAAGCTGTTGGAGGGGCTGAAGAAGGAAGGCTTCGTGCGGGTGCGGGTAGACGGCGAGGTCTACGATTTGGAGGAAGTGCCCGCTCTCGATAAGAACATCAAGCACACTATTGAAGTGGTGGTGGACAGGCTGGTGGTCAAGGCAGGGGTGGAGAGCCGTCTGAACGACAGCTTGGAAACGGCCTTCCGTCTGGGGAAAAACCTGTGCACCGTCAGCGTGGTGGGCGGGGAGGATACTTTGTACTCCCAGTACTACGCCGGCCCGGATTGCGGCATCTCGCTGGAAGAGATGGAGCCCCGCTCCTTCTCCTTCAACAACCCTTACGGCGCCTGCCCGGAGTGCATGGGGCTGGGGGAACTGATGAAGATCGACAAGGATCTGGTGGTGCCCGACGTACAAAAGACCTTGGCGGAGGGGGCCATCAACGTGCCCGGCTGGAACAGCGCCACGGGAAAGTCCATGGCCCACATGTATCTTTCCGCTTTATGTAAGTATTTCGAGGAGAAAAAGGGGCTGAAGGCGGACCTGGACACCCCCTTTGAGGAACTGCCCAAGGCCGTGCAGGAGGCCATTCTCTACGGCATGAAGGAGAAGATTGAGGTGGTCTATGAGCGTGCCTATGCCGGGGGCAAGTTTTTGACGGATTTTGAGGGCATCATCCCCAATCTGGAGCGGCGGTACAAGGAAAGCACCAGCGAGTATAGCCGCGCGGAGATTGAGGAGTACATGTCCCATGTGGTCTGCCCCAAGTGCAAGGGGCGGCGGCTGAAGGCGGAGAGTCTGGCGGTCACCGTCTGCGGGAAAAACATCGCTGAGCTTAGCGAAATGCCCGTATATAAGGCCAAGGAGTTCATTGACTCCATGGAATTGTCCCAGAGCAACGCCATGATTGCCCAGCAGATTACCAGAGAGCTGGACGCACGGCTCCGCTTTCTCAACAGCGTGGGGCTGGGGTATCTCACTTTGTCCCGCTCCGCCGTGACCTTGTCGGGAGGCGAGAGCCAGCGCATCCGCCTGGCCACCCAGATCGGCAGCGGCCTTGTGGGGGTCATGTATATTTTGGACGAGCCCAGCATCGGCCTTCATCAGCGGGACAACGGGAAGTTGTTGGACACCCTGAAGGCCTTAAGGGACATGGGCAACACCCTTATTGTAGTGGAGCATGACGAGGAGACCATGCTGGCGGCGGACTATCTGGTGGACATGGGGCCTGCCGCCGGAGTTTACGGCGGGGAGATTGTGGCGGAAGGCACCCCCAAGGAGGTTATGGACAACCCCCATTCCCTCACCGGCGGGTATCTTTCCGGGCGGCTGAATATCCCCGTGCCCAAAACCCGCAGGGCGGGAAACGGCCATAGCCTAATTATTCGGGGAGCGAGAGCCAACAACCTCAAGAACGTTACCGCCAAGATTCCCCTGGGGATGTTCGTTTGCGTGACGGGGGTGTCGGGCTCGGGCAAGTCCAGCCTGATCAATGAGATTCTCAAAAAGTCTCTGCTGCGGAAGTTGAATCGAGCCAAGACCAAGCCCATGGAGCATGACGGCATTGACGGGGTGGAGTTTTTGGACAAGGTGGTGGACATTGACCAGAGCCCCATCGGCAGAACCCCCCGCAGTAATCCCGCCACCTATACGGGGCTGTTCGATTTGATTCGGGAGCTGTACGCCGCCACCCCCGACGCCAAGATGCGGGGATACACCAACGGCCGCTTCTCCTTTAATACCAAGGGCGGACGGTGCGAGGCCTGCAAGGGGGACGGCATCTTAAAGATTGAGATGAACTTCCTCTCCGACGTGTATGTGCCCTGCGAGGTCTGCGGCGGGCGGCGGTACAACCGGGAGACTCTGGAGGTTCGCTATAAGGGGAAGAATATCTACGATGTACTGGAGATGACCGTGGAGGAGGCTTTGCCCTTCTTCTCCGCCCACCCCAAAATCAAGCGGAAACTGCAGACCCTGAAGGAAGTGGGGCTGGGGTACATGAAGCTGGGACAGCCGGCCACCACGCTGTCGGGAGGCGAAGCCCAGCGGGTGAAGCTGGCTACGGAACTGAGCAGGCGGGACACGGGGCGCACCCTGTATATTTTGGACGAGCCTACCACGGGTCTGCACACTCAGGATGTAAAGCTGCTGCTGGACATTCTCCAAAGGCTGGTGGACGGAGGCAGCTCGGTGGTGGTCATTGAGCATAACCTGCATGTGATTAAGACGGCGGATTATATTCTTGACATGGGCCCCGAGGGGGGCGATAAGGGCGGCACCCTGCTTTGCGCCGGCACCCCCGAGGAGGTAGCGGCGTGCAAAAAGAGCTATACGGGGGAGTATCTGCTGCCCCTGCTGGCCAGCAGATAGTGAAATCTGCGCTTTGCGCAGGTGAAATATGGCGAAGCCATGTGAAATCGCCCTGCGGGCGGTGAAATCTGTCCTGCGGACAGGTTTATGAAGGGACGCTCTGCGTCCCTTTTTTATATAAAGGTAAAAGTGTCTCAGTTTAACGGCAGAATAGACTCGTTAAAATTTTCGCCAAGCGTTTTCTGCATGGTATAAGTCAACCCCTCAGGCTTCGCAGGCTCGAAGCTTCAGCGAAGAGAGGTCGAGAATGAGAGAAAGCGGGTTCGCAAGACCTCTCAGTCAAACCTCACTTTGCTCGGTTCGACAGCTCTCCTTAAAAGGAGAGCCAAGGGTTATTAAAAGAGGCTTGCGGCATAAAAGGGGCCATGGGGTGTAAGAGGCTTGTTCTGTTAAAAGCAAGAAAAAAGGGATGCAGAGCATCCCCTCATGAACCTGTCCGAAGGACAGATTTCACATTGCGCAGCAATATTTCACATGCCACAGGCATATTTCACCTGCGCAGAGCGCAGATTTCACTGCCGTAGGCATTATTGCCCAACCTGCAGCTTTCCCTCCCCCATGTCCACGGTGAGGGCGGTGCCTTCCCGGGGGCTGTTGGCGATGATGTACTTAGCCAGCAGGGACTCCACCTTGCTTTGGATATACCGCTTCAAAGGCCTTGCGCCGAAGAGGGGGTCGGAGCCCTGCTCAATAATATAGGCCTTGGCTTCCTCGGTTACCTTCAAGGATAGGCCTCTGTCCTTGAGCCTCTTCTCCAGATCCTTCAGAAGCAGATCCACAATGGCGTGCATATTTTCCGCCGTCAGGGGCTTAAAGAAGACAATCTCGTCCAGACGGTTGATAAACTCCGGTCTAAACCGGGTCTTCAGCAGGGCGTGGAGCTTTTCCTCCGTTTCGGGGGTGATGCGGCCGTCCTTGTCCATGCCCTCCAGCAGCAGTTCACTGCCCAGATTGCTGGTGAGGATGAGGATGGTGTTCTTAAAGTCCACCGTTCTCCCCTGCCCGTCGGTAATCCGCCCGTCGTCCAGCACCTGCAAAAGGACGTTGAGCACCTCGGGGTGGGCCTTTTCCACCTCGTCAAAAAGCACCACGGCGTAGGGCTTTCTGCGGACGGCCTCCGTAAGCTGGCCGCCCTCGTCATAGCCTACATACCCCGGAGGGGCGCCGATGAGACGGGACACGGAGAACTTGTCCATGTACTCGCTCATGTCGATACGCACCATGTTTTTTTCATCGTCAAAGAGGGACTGGGCAAGGGCCTTGGACAGCTCCGTCTTGCCTACCCCCGTAGGCCCCATAAACAGGAAGGAACCGATGGGGCGGTTGGGGTTCTGAATCCCCGCCCGACTGCGGAGGATGGCGTCGCATACACGCTCTACCCCCTCGTCCTGGCCGACGACCCGCTCGTGGAGCACATTGTCCAGATGCAGGAGCTTCTGCCGCTCGCTTTCCAGCAGTTTATTTACGGGAATCCCCGTCCACTTGGAGACCACCGTGGCAATTTCATCCTCGCCTACATGGTCCCGAAGGAGGGTGTTTTCCTTGGCGGAGGCCTTTTTCTCCTCCTCCTCCAGCTCCTTCTCCGCCTTGGGCAGTTCCCCGTACTTCAATGCGGCGGCCCGGTTTAAATCGTATTCGTTTTCCGCCTGCTCAATCTGGGCGTGAAGCTGTTCAATCCGCTCCCGCAGGGTTTGCACCTTGGAGATGCCCGACTTCTCGTTTTCCAGATTGGCCTTCATCTGACGGAAGGTGTCCCGAAGCTCGCTGAGCTGTTTGCGGATGTCCCCCAGATGGGCAAGGGCCTGCTTGTCCGTTTCGTCGCTGAGGGCGGTTTCCTCAATCTCCAACTGCATGATTTTGCGGGAGATTTCGTCCATCTCCGTAGGCATGGAGCTCATCTCCGTCTTGATCATGGCACAGGCCTCGTCCACAAGGTCAATGGCCTTGTCGGGGAGGAAGCGGTCGGAAATGTAGCGGTGGGAGAGTACGGCGGCGGAAATCAGGGCCTCGTCCCGAATCTTCACCCCGTGGTACACCTCGTACCTGGACTTAATGCCCCGCAGGATGCTGATGGTATCCTCCACCGTCGGCTCGTCCACCATAACCGGCTGGAAACGGCGCTCCAGAGCAGGATCTTTTTCAATATACTTGCGGTACTCGTCCAAGGTGGTGGCGCCGATGCAGTGAAGCTCCCCCCGTGCCAGCATGGGCTTTAAGAGGTTGCCTGCGTCCATGGCGCCGTCGCTCTTGCCTGCGCCCACTACGGTGTGGAGCTCGTCGATGAACAGGAGAATCTTCCCCTCGCTCTGGCGCACCTCCCCCAGCACCGCCTTAAAGCGCTCCTCAAACTCCCCTCTGTACTTGGCGCCTGCTACAAGGGCCCCCATGTCCAGAGAGAATACCTGCCGATCCTTCAGATTGTCGGGAACGTCCCCCTTGACAATCCGCTGTGCCAGCCCCTCGGCAATGGCC
Organism: uncultured Christensenella sp.; assembly: GCA_964585055.1. Taxonomy (GTDB): domain Bacteria; phylum Bacillota; class Clostridia; order Christensenellales; family CAG-138; genus RUG472. Next base: position 6,367 of record CAZPCH010000061.1, read on the forward strand.
GTTTTGCCTACGCCGGGCTCGCCGATGAGGCAGGGGTTGTTCTTGGTCTTGCGGGAGAGGATGCGGATGACGCTGCGGATCTCGCTGTCACGGCCGATGACCGGGTCCAGCTTCTGATTCTTGGCCAAGTCCGTCAAATTCTGCCCGTACTTTTTCAGCACGTCATAGGTGTCCTCCGGGTTGTCGGAGTTCACCTGTCGGTTACCCCGCACCTTCTGCAGGGCGGAGAGGTACTTTTCCTTCTCCACGCCGTACTTGCGGAACAGGGGAGAAAGGGTGTTGTCCGCCTCCTCCATGAGCCCCAGCATCAGGTGCTCAACGGAAATGTAGCTGTCCCCCATGCGCTTTGCTTCCCGTTCGGCGCAAAGTAGGGCGGCGTTAAGCTTTTCGGACAGATGGGACTGCCCGGAGGAAGAGCCGGAGTAGGAGGCCAGAGAGGAGAGCTTATTGAGAATCTCCCCCTTGAGGCTCTCCGGGTTTACGCCCATGGAGGTAAAAAGCTGGGCGTTTAAGTCGTCGGTTTTGTCAATGAGAGCATAGAGCATATGAAGCTGCTCTACCTCGGTATGACGGTATTGTTTGCAAAGTGCGTCTGCCGCTTGAATGGCCTCGGCGCTTTTTTGCGTGAATTGCTCTGCGTTCATAGCATGCTCCTTTCTTGGATGGTTGGTGAATAAAGATAATCCCTTAGTCTCACTCCTTCGCAAACCGGAGGGAAAGACTTACTGGCGGGATACACTTGTTATGTTTTTCGCTGCCTGCTTTTGAGCGGTATAAGTCAATCCCTCAGTCACCTTCTGTGACAGCTCCCTTTACACAAGCAATGTCATTAACTTAAGGATTTATTTTCTCTCCCCCCGTCTTGTGACTTCGACCATTGTCTCAGTCACAATCCACCCC
>CAZPCH010000062.1:0-7266 GCA_964585055.1 uncultured Christensenella sp.
AGAACATACCCACACAAAAAGTAAAAAAGTTTTTCAACTAATTTTACTATCCGTATGTTCCTTTCGGCAGACTGCCGTGCTACACTATGGGCATACGAAGCAAGGAGAAGGATGCATGCAAGTAAAACTGTCCGAAAATATTAAGAAATTCCGAAAGGAAAGAAAAATGACCCAGGAGCAGCTTGCCGAAGCCATGGGGGTCAGCGTCAGCGCCGTCTACAAATGGGAGTCCAACCAGTCCACGCCGGACATCCGTTTGATTTTGGAACTGGCGGATCTGTTTCATACCTCCACGGATGTGCTTCTGGGCTACGGGTGGCAAGACAAAAATGCGGCCGCCGCCCTTGAAAGAATCAAATCTCTGACGAAGGAAAAGGCCTATGGGGAAGCGGCGGCGGAAGCGGAAAAAGCATTGAAAAGCTATCCCAATCATTTTGACATCGTGTATCAAAGCGGCTTACTGTATTTGGAAATGGGGGAGAATGCCCATGAGCGGGAGAAGAATCAAAGAGCCATTGGGCTTTTAAACCATGCCTGTGAGCTGATTTCCCAAAATCAAGACGACGGCATCAGCGAAGTCTCCGTCAGAACGCTGATTGCAAAGGCCCATTTGCGGCTTAACGATGGGGAAGGGGCCCTGCGGATTTTGAAAAAATACAATGTCTGCGGGGTGAACAACGCCATGATCGGCATGGTGCTGGGAGATTATTTTCATAATGCAGACGAAGCGGAGAAATACTTGGGCAAGGCTTTTTCCGCCTTTGCGGAGGACATCCATTCCATTATGATAGGGTATGCCAATGTGTTTTTTCGGCAAAAAAACTACGATGCCGCCATCGAATGCATTCTCTGGCTCAGGACGGTGCTTCGGGGCACACAGCCCCAAGGGGAATGGACATGGTTTGATAAGTATGACTGCGTCCTCTTGGAAACCATTGCCGAGTGCTATTGCTTTAAGGGCGACTTTGAAAAAGCAAAAAGCTATCTTAAGGCGGCCGTTGTTAAAGCGGCGGAGTATGACTGCATTCCCCAAGAGGAGATTGGGGGCATGAAGTTTTATTCCCTGCTGCGTATAGAAAAACAGCCCACCTATGATTTGTACGGCAAAAGGGCCATGGACTGTCTCATTCGCAGGATGCAGTCGGAGGACGAGGGCGTTCCCGGATTGTGGAAGATGTGGCTGGAAGTTACGGAGGAGGCAGACATCCATGAAACGGTATAAAGAGATGCTTTTAAATAACGGGGGCGCCGTTCTTGGAGTCTTGCTTTTGAGCATTCTCACCTCCTTGGCCATGGTCTTTGCCGGCTACTCCCTGTCCTTTTTGTACACCGCCTACGCTTACGAAGGGGATAAGGTCAAGGCACTGCTTCTGACCTTTGGAATCGTTTTGTACATCTGGCTGTGGGCCATGCTTGCGTACTACCTTTCCTTGCAGGCAAAGGCAAAGATTCGGCAACGGCTCAAAAACGAACTCTGCCGCATGGTCGGGGAAAAAATCAGCACATTGCCCTATTCCGATTTTGCAAAGAAAGACAGCGGACACTATGTTTCCTGGCTGACAAACGATACGGAGGAGCTGTACAGCCAGTCCTTTGGGTCTCTGTTTTTGGCCGTGGAGAATCTGGCGGCGGCCATCTTTTCCTTGGGTGCACTGTGTCTGCTCAGCCCTTACATAGGCATTGCCGCCGTTATTTTGCTGGTTATTATTTCCGTGCTTCCCCAGCTAACGGGGAAGAAACTGCAAAAGGTGAACGCCGAGAAATCCAAAGCAATGGAAGTCAGCACCGAAAGCTACAAAGACGCAGTCATGGGCAGCCCCGTCTTCTTTTTGGCGGGTCTTAGGAACAGAATCTGCGAAAGGATTTCGGCGGCCTCTCAAAAAGCGGAAACGGTGTGCTTCCGCTTTCATAAAACCAATGCAGGGGCGCAGATTTTGATTTCCACCGTCAGCATGGCGGGGCAGGTGCTGCTGCTTCTGGTTACCCTGCTGGCGGCGGTCATGGGCGCTGCCCCCGCAGGAGCGGTTCTGTCGGTGGGCAATCTGGCCGGCAGTTTCTTCAACGGCGCCGGGGACTTGGTGCAGTGCTTTATGACGATAAAGGCCTCCAAGCCTCTGTGGAAGAAGTTCCATGACAATCGTGGGAACAGTGCCGCAGGGAAAGCCGCCCTTTCCTCCGTTTCCGAAATCAGGCTGGAAAATGTCTCCTTCCAATATGACGACCGTCCGGTGCTGAAGAATCTCCATGCCGCTTTCTGCGGCGGGGGCAAGTATGCTATCGTGGGGGAAAGCGGCAGCGGCAAAACCACCTTGATAAAGAGTATCTTGGGCTTGCTTCCCGCCTATGAAGGCAGTGTATGGTACGGGGAGCGGGAGCAAAGGGACATCCTTACGGAAAGCCTGTATAGCCATATTGCCTATGTAGACCAGCAGGTCTATTTGTTTCAGGATACTCTCCGCTTCAACATCACCTTGGGGCAATCCTATACGGAGGAAGAAATCATGGAGGCCATCCAAAGATGCCGCTTAGAGGAGCTTGTCCGTTCCCTGCCGCAGGGGCTGGATACCATAATTATGGAAAACGGGAAGAATCTCTCCGGCGGACAGCGGCAGCGCATTGCCCTGGCCCGCGCGTTCATACGGAAGGTATCGTTTATCCTTTTGGACGAGGGCACTTCCGCCTTGGACGAAGCCAATGCGCTGGATATTGAAAACAATCTGCTTAACACCCCTAATCTTGGCGTGATCATTGCCACCCATCATTTACAGGAAAGCGTCCGTGAAAAGCTGACCGCCGTGTACGCTTTAGCCTTAGGGCGGCTCGCACCGATTTCCTTTCAAAAAATATGAAAGAAAAGGGGGAGACTTGTAGAACGTTCCCGATTATGATATACTAACCCCATGAAGAAAGAACCCGGATACATCCCGGAACAGGAAGAGAAAAAAATAACCGGCCTCTACGGTTTGGGCGTTATACTGGTGCTGGTCATCCTCACCGGTCTGTTGGTTGCATTCTTTGCTCCGGACGGAGGCTGGCAAACGGGGCGGAACGTGCCCCGCATTACCCCCAGTCCCACGCCTTTGGGGGAGGTAATCAGCGAGACTATGTCCGTGACCCCCAGCCCGACGCCCATGGAAATTTCCATAAAGCAGGAGTTCCCGGAGACGGCGGTGAATCTGCTGGTCAACGGCCGCTATCTATTTACCCTGGAGAGCAGGGAAGCTGCCGAAACTCTTTTGCAGGAGTATTTAAATTATTGGAGCAGTCAGCCCCTTGCAGAGGGGGAGCGGCTTTTGAAGGCATACTTTGAACCCACTCTGGCCTTAGGAAAGCCCGACGGCACGGGAGAACTTTTAGAACAGGGGGAGGCCTACGCAAGGCTAATAAAGAATCCCTCTCTGCTTCCCGTTACCCGCACCACGGTCAGCTGTCGGGTGGAAACCAGAATGGCGGAAAGCGCCGTGACCACCACCAACGCTCTGCCTCGGGGAAGCCGCTTTATCCGCTCTTTGGGCAGACCCGAGTTTACTCTTGTATACAGCGAAACCACCTATAAGGGGGCGGCGGCCTACAGCCAGGCGGAGACCAACCGCTTTTTGGTGGGCAGCGGCGGCGCAGGCTATGTAGCCGAGAACGGCGCCTATATTACCGCCGATCCCTCCGCCAATGCCGCAGATAAGGATTGGCCCGCAGGGAGAAAGCCGGAGAAACTGCGCTTTAAAATACCTGTTACGGGACGGATTCAGACCTATTTCGGCGTGAGCAGAGGGGTCATGGGCTACGGCTTAACCTACCTGACGGCGTCCGAAGCTACGGTGGTAGCCCCCGAAGGCGGAGTAATCATCTATGCCGCAAAGCGGGGGAACATGGGGTATGTAGTGGACATCCTCCATGACGAAGAGGGCTTTGTTTCCCGTCTGTGGGGACTGGGCAGTCTGCGGGTAGAGCTGTATGAGCGGGTGACCAAGGGCACGGCCATTGGCGATGCCCCCAACACGGGGAAGGAAAAGGCCACCATCACCTATGAGATTCTGGTGGACGATTTTCCCGTCAACCCCATTTGGTATTTAAAATAGGCGGGTATGCAGGAGTCAAACCCCACTCTGCTTTTGTCGGCGGAATGGAGAAATAAAGGAGAAAAAGGTATGAAACGGAAGAAAATCCTTATGGGAGTCCTGATTGTGGTGCTGGTGCTGGTTTTAATTATGGGGGGCGGATTTGCCTATCTGTATCTCCACGGAATGTCAGGCATGAGCAATACTACGGAAGCAAAGGCAGGGCAAATTAAGGTTGCCTGCGTGGGAGACAGCATCACCTACGGCCACGGTCTTTCCGGTTGGCCCAAAAACAGCTATCCTTCTCTTTTGCAGGGCTTGCTGGGAGACGGCTATCATGTGAACAACTACGGCGTCAGCAGCTATGCCGTGCAGGAAAATGCAGACCGCTCCTACAGAACCTTGCCCCACTATGAGGAATGCTTGGCCTATGACCCCGATATCGTGGTGTTCATGATGGGCAGCAACGACTCTAAGCCCGAAAACTGGAAGGATGCAGATACCTTCCGTAAGGATTTGGAGAGCCTGCTGGATTCCTTCGGCGATGCGCAAGTCATTTTGTGCACCCCCGCCACCGCCTTCTTCTTGGAGGGACAGACGGAAGGGGTTACGGAGCATAGCATTCAGCCTCTGGTAGTGGAGGAAATTGCCCAGGTGGTAAGCGACGTGGCCGCAGAGCGGGGCTATACCCTGCTGGATATACATGCTTTGACCGCTGAGAACCCCCGGTGGTTCACCAAGGACGGCGTACACCCCGATACCGAAGGCGCCGCCGCCATTGCCCAAGCGGTTTGCAATGTGATTTCCTAAGCGCCTTTGGGAAAAAACATTTAGGGAAAAACACAACGTCGGCTCGGTCTGCGGACACGGGCCGGCGTTTTTTATATACGCACAGGGTGCTTCGCAAATCCCTTGCAAGGCAGGGTTGCATCTTCGTCTTTTTGTCCATACTGAAGGTATGAAACGGGAAATCTGCACGGAGTATACACGGTATCTGCAGGCCTTCACCTTGACGGAGGAGGCCTTTTTTCGCCAGCGGCGGGAGATGGGGGAAGGAGCGCCCCTGCTTTCCGTGGTGATAGAGGGGGCAGGCTGGCAAGGCTTAAAGGAGGCGCTGGGGGCGCAGAGCGTTCTTCGCTTTGAGGTGCTGACGGACAGACCCCTTGGCTTGCCCCATGAGTGGGTACTGGCGGGGAAAAGCCTCCATGAGCGGGCCTTAAAGGCACAGGGACTTGGGACGGCGTTTTTGCCCTTTGGCGCCTTGCCCCGGCGGGAGTGGGTCTATCACATGGGACGGGGGCTTTTAGAAGGGGGAGATCTGCTGTATACCGACGAGGACACCCCTGAGGGGGAGCTTACCTTTAAGCCCGGCTACGGAGCCTACAGCCTTTTGTGCCAAAACATATTGGGACGCAGTGTGGTCATGGAGAAGACCCTGTATGCAAGGTGCGGGGGCTGGCGGGATCAATCTTGGGAGGGCTGGTACGATTTTCTTCTGCGGGGCGGAGAACTGGCGCACAAGCCTATGCATATCCCATTGGTGCTTTTGACCGTGCCAAAGCAGGAGCTCGGGGAGGGCGTATGGCCTGTGGAGGTGGCCATGAGGCGGCGGGGGCTCTTCGGCCTTGCGGGGAAGGGGGAGATTCCGGGCACCGTACTACCCCGCTTCTTTTTGGAGGGGCAGCCGGCGGTGACTCTGCTTTTGCGGGCAAGGGGAGAGATACAGTCCCTAAAAACACTGTTGGAGTGGGTGGAGCGGCGGAGCGTGTATCCAAACTTTCACTGGGTGCTGTCCTGCCCGCCGCCCCGGGATGGGGCCATGAAGGCGTATCTAAAGGCACTGGAGCAAAACGGCGCCGCAGAGGTATATATAGAGGAAGGGACAATACCCGCCTGCCTGAACAGAAGAGCGGCGGAAGCCAAGGGAGCGTATCTTTTGTGCATGGAGGAGGGGCGTCTGCCCTTGACGGCCAACTTTATGGGGCGGCTGTTGGAGTGGGCGGCCTTGCTCCGTGCAGGCGCAGTGGGCAGCAGGCTTTCGTTGGAGGATGGGCGCACCCTTCTGCCGGGCACCTTGCCCCTTTTTCCCTCTTTGGCGGTGGAAAAGGGGCAGGGGCGGCTTTGGACGCAGGTGCCAAGGCAGGTAAGCTGTTTGCCCTTGGGGGGCACCATGGTGAAGCGGGAAACCTTTTTAAGGGCGGGGGGACTGGAGGAAGGGTTGGAAAGGGGCTGGATGGAAGCCCTGTCCTTAAAGCTGGGACGGCAGGGGTATGCCTGTGTCTATTGCCCCCAGTCCCGCTTTTCTGCACAGCCCAAAAGAGGAGGGAAACCCAAGAACCAAGGCTTTTGGGACGTTTTCGGCCCCCTTCTTTGGGAGGGAGACCCCTTGTTCAATCCCAACCTTGGCTATGAAGACCCCTGTCTGCGCCCCGCTTTGCCGCCCTTGCCCCCGGGGGAAAGCCTGTGAAAAGGGGAGGAAAAAATTCGGCAAAAAAATCTTTGCAAAAAGTATTGACAAACGGCGGAAGATTTTGTATTATATGTGTCGTTGACCCGCTCAACGAGCTCGGTTCGTCTAGTGGCCTAGGACACCGCCCTCTCACGGCGGTAACACGGGTTCGACTCCCGTACCGGGTACCAACAAGCCTCGATTCTATCGGGGCTATTTTTTTATTTTTTCTTTCTTACAGCAAGGCAAAGGGGAGCGGAGTATATATTATTTGCAGGGGGTTGCACGGGGGGAGAAAATCGGATATAATGAAACAGAAGTAAATAACACGATGATAGAGGTGCGGAGCGCCGGGTACCCCGAGGAGATACCTTGTGGCAAAGGTTTCTTGGGGGAAGGGGTGCGCCGCCGAAAGAGCGGGGTGTCACGCCCGTTTCTTGGGAGCCGGGGGCAAAGCGTCGGCGACTGTCGTCCAAAATCAGGATGATGCGCTATGGGGTCTTTTCCTCATGGCGTATTTTTTTAGGACGGAGTGCTATGGAACTTTTAGGTTCTGCAGCGCTCTTATTTTATTTTCAGGAGGTTCGTATGAAGGTTTGCATCCGTATGCGCATGAGTGCCCATGACGCTCATTACGGCGGGAATCTGGTGGACGGAGCCCGCATGCTCCAGCTTTTCGGGGATGTGGCCACGGAGCTGCTCATCCGCCGGGACGGGGACGAGGGGCTCTTCTGCGCTTATGACATGGTGTAGTTTAAGGCC
>CAZPCH010000063.1:0-7255 GCA_964585055.1 uncultured Christensenella sp.
CGATGAACACGGCCTCAAAGCCCTGCTCGTCCATGAGCTCGTCAATGGAAAGCACCCGGCCGATGACCATGTTGGTCTCGAACTTTACGCCCATTTCCTTCAGGGAAGCAATCTCCTTCTGGACGATCTCCTTGGGCAGACGGAACTGGGGAATGCCGTACATGAGCACGCCGCCGGCTACGTGGAGGGCTTCAAACACGGTGACATCGTATCCCTTGCGGGCCAAGTCACCTGCGCAGGTAAGGCCGGCAGGGCCGGAGCCTACGATGGCGCACTTGTGGCCGTTGGGCGCGGGCTTCTCGGCGGGCTTATCCCAATGGGCATTGTGATAGTCGGCGGCAAAGCGCTCCAAACGGCCGATGCCTACGGACTCACCCTTGATTCCACGGACGCAGTACTTCTCGCACTGATTCTCCTGGGGGCAGACACGGCCGCAAACGGCGGGCAGTGCGCTGGACTTGGAGATGACCTGGAAGGCTTCTTCGAACTCGCCCTTGGCCATGTGTGCGATGAACTCAGGGATATGAATGTTAACGGGGCAACCCTTGACGCAGGGCATATTCTTACAGTTCAAGCAACGGGCGGCTTCGTCCATGGCCTGCTCAGGCGTATAGCCAAGAGCCACTTCCTCAAAGTTGCGGGCCCGTACTTTGGGCTCCTGAGTGGGCATCTCGTTGCGGGTCATTCTCATATTAGGCATATTATTTTACCTCCTGACGGAAAAGGTTGCAGGCTTCTTCCCGAGCCTTGGCTTCAAACTCACGGTAAGCGCCGTTGCGGGCCATAGCTTCGTCAAAGTCTACCAGATGGCCATCGAACTCGGGACCGTCTACGCAGGCAAACTTCATCTCGCCGCCAACGCTGAGACGGCAGCCGCCGCACATGCCTGTGCCGTCAATCATAATGGGGTTCATGGAAACAATGGTCTTAATTCCATATTCCTTGGTGAGCTTGCACACGAACTTCATCATGATGAGAGGCCCGATGGCGATGACTTCGTCATACTGGTTGCCTTCCTCAATGAGCTTCTTGAGGGCATCGGTAACAAGGCCCTTGGTGCCCCAGGAACCGTCGTCGCTCATGGGCACGAAGCGGCTGCTGTGGGAACGGAAATCATCCTCCAGAATTACCAGATCCTCACTGCGGAAACCGACGATGGCATGGACTTCCGTACCCTGCTCATGCAGCTTCTTGGTTACAGGATAGGCAATGGCGCAGCCTACGCCGCCGCCGATTACGGCCACTTTCTTGAGGCCTTCGGTGTGGGTGGGGCGTCCCAGAGGACCTACAAAGTCCGTCAGGCAATCGCCCACATTCAGGTGGTTCAGCTTCTCAGTCGTGGCGCCCACAATCTGGAAGATGATGGTTACGGTGCCTTTTTCCTTATCGGAATCGGCGATGGTCAGGGGCACTCTCTCCCCCTCCGGCTCAGTGCGCAGGATAATGAACTGACCGGGCTGGGCCTTCTTGGCTACCAGGGGCGCTTCGATATCCATACGGACTACAGACGGATTCAAAACGGTCTTTGCTTTGATCTGATACATGACAACCTCTTTTTTATTTATTGATTTCAGGCTTTCACCTGTTCAATGCGCAGTTTCTCTTCGATCATACGAGCCGTAGGCGTATCCGCCAAGCCCCCTCGTGCCGTTTCACGCAGATCCGGATGCATCATCCGCCCCACGTTCCGCATAGCCTCCACAACTTCGTCAAAGGGGATGATGCTGGTAATCCCTGCCATGACCATGTCGCTGCACAAAACGGCGTCGACCGCTCCCATGGCGTTCCGCTTGATGCAGGGGCATTCCACCAGTCCCGCCACGGGGTCGCAAACCAGTCCCAGCAGGTTCTTGAGTGTCATGGCCGCCGCATGGAGACACTGCTCCGGCGTACCTCCCCGCAATTCCGTCAGAGCGCTGGCCGCCATGGCCGCACCTGAGCCTACCTCCGCCTGACAGCCGCCGGAAGCGCCGGACAAGCTGGCGTTGCGGGCGATGATGATGCCGATGGCCGCCGCATTAAAGAGGGCGGAGAGCATTTTCTCTCTGGGAAGCTTTTTCAAATAGCAGTACCCAATGACCACCCCGGGCAAAACGCCGCTGGCTCCCGCCGTAGGCGCCGCCACAATGCGTCCCATGGAGGCGTTGACTTCCACCACCGCCATAGCGGAGGCTGTCATAATGGTAAGGTCGGAGCCCATGAGGGAGTCACCTTTGAAGGCCAGAAGTCTGTCGGCATCCTCTCCCGTAAGGGCCGTGGTGCTGATGTTTTCCTCTTCCAGACCCTGCCGAATGCTCTCCTCCATGGTGGCCAGGTTTTTGTCCATTTCGGCAATCACCTGCTCCCGGTCTCTTTCCCCGTTCTCAATTTCAAAGCACAGGGCCGCCTCGCTGATGGGAATGTTTTCCCGGGCACAGATTTCCAGCAAATCCTTACCTGTACGGAATTTGTATCTCATATAGCCACTACCTCCGTGCCTTCCACGTTCAGCTCAATGCGCCGACGGGTGGCTTCGTCCACCTTGGTATCCGTTTCAATAACCATGCAGGCCTGCTTGCGCCGCTCAGAGCGGAACACCTTCATAAAGGCGATGTTAATGCGCTCCAAGGCCAAAATGGAGGAAACCCGCATAATGACCCCAGGGACATCCTCGTGGAAGACCAGCAGAGTGGGCAGCTCGCAGGTAAAGCCCACGGCCATATGGTTGAGGGACGTGACCTCAATGCGCCCTGCACCCACGGAAGTACCCGTATAGGTATACTCCTTCCCGTCCTCTCCCTTTACATACACTTCCGCCGTATTGGGATGGGCAGGCTCCTCATCGGAAAAGTAAACAGGAATGTTTAAACCCGCTTCCTTCATGAGAAGCTTGGAATAGCGGATGCCTTCCTGATCCGGGTCAAGCCCGAGAATACCGCCCACAATGGCCGTATCCGTACCGTGTCCACGCCCGGTCTGAGCGAAGGACCCGTACAGGGTTACACTGGCAGTTTTCACCTTGCCGCCTACCAGGCGGTTGGCTACCTGCCCAATACGCACGGCGCCTGCCGTGTGGGAACTGGAGGGACCAATCATACGGGGTCCGATTATATCAAATACACCAATGCTCATACAAACCTCATTTCGCAAACAGTATAGCACACCCCAACAGAAAATGCATCCTTTATTTTTATAATCGATGAAAAATAAAAAAGCATCTGCCTTTTTGGCAGATGTTTTCCCTTTTAGCGGCAGATTAAGCAATTTCTTTCTCTGATTTGAAGCTGTTTATTCGTAAAGAAGCTTTTAAGTTCTTATCTCCTTCTATAAAGGAGATAGGATATGTTTGTTTACACGCCGGATTGTTTTTGTGTTTTTTGGGGGCGGGGCGGCGGTTCGCTTTGCGAACCCTTTGGGCAAAGCCCAAAGAATTGCCGAAGGCAATTGGCCGCCCCCGCCCCCGCACAAAAAAGTCCGCCCTCTTTTAAGAGAACGGACTTTGATACAATCCAATGGATTACGCCATGGCAAGGCTCAGAACCAGAGTTGCAACCAACCCCAGCACCATGAGCAGTGCCATGAACAGGCACATAAAACGAACGAACTTTCCGTGCTTCATGGCTTAGGAAATGGTCTTTACGGCGGCAATAGCGGCCTCGTCACGGACAACGCCGGCATTCTCCATCCAGCTATCCAGAGCTTCTTCTGCATAAGTGGTCTTCACAATGCTGACCAGATTATCGTGAAGCTTGTCAGCTACCTTCTCATAAGGAATCACGCCGGCGGGCTCGCCTTCGATGCGCTTAATGATGTAGTAGATGGGGGTGATGGTGCTGTTGCCCTCGCTGTCGGTGGTGGAATTTTCTACGGTTACCATCTCCACTTCGCCAACTTCCAGTTCATTGGCAACCATGTAAACGGCGTTGTCAAAGAGGCTGTCCAATGCGCCGATGCCGTATCCCTCATCCTCTTCCAGCGTGCCGATAAAGGCATCCAGGTTGACTTCCTCATCCTTGAGCAGAATCTCAAACTGAGCGGGATCGTTCTCAATCTTCTCCATGGATTCCTGAGCCAAATCCAGAGCGTTCAGCTGAATGACCCGGATAAAGACGAAATCTTCAGGCACATAGAGGTAAGGCGTATTGTACTGACCCATCTGACGATAGTATTCATAGGAAGCATAAGCGCCGTCTTCATAAGCGTCCACATAGTGCTCCTGAACATAGTCGGCGTAAATCTGAGGAAGATCCTCATCGGCCACAACCTTTTCTTCCTGAAGCTGGGTATAGACCAGTTCGGCCAGCATTTCGGCTCTGGAAGCTTCCGTCTGGCGGGCGATAAAGGAGCTCTTGGTCAGACCCATGCCGGAAAGGTAAGAGGCGATGGTGGTATCTGCATAGGTTTCGGGGGTGGTGGAGCCGGCAGACTTGGCGCTTTCTACACACTGATTGTAGAGCTCGTCATAAGCGTCCTTTCCGTCCTGCTTGCACAGTGCCTCTTCTTCCTCGGTAAGGGTAATGCCCATTTCTTCGGCCATTTGCACATAGGCCTTCTGTGCCAGCAAGTTCTCCATGATATACTCACGCAGATCGTTGAGGCCTTCTTCGGTGGAGGTATCAAAATACTGACCGTAGCCATAATACAGTGCATACAGATTATAGGTGCTGATGTTGCTGTAATAGTCGTTGAAGGACTGGGCAAATTCGCCTTTGGTTATGCGCAGGTTCCCTACGGAAGCAATGGTCTGATTCCGCTCAAAATAGTTGTACCCCATCTTGTCCTTTTTCAACAGCACAATGCTTGTTGCAATCAGTGCAATAGCCAGCACGACGATTACAACGGTAAGGACGGTCCTTTTCTTGTTCTTCATAATTTTCTCCCTTTGCTGCATAAAATGTGTCCTCTTTCACCGGGACACACGATTATTGCATTATAATATAGTTTGGAAGCATTGTCAACGAATGTCACAAATGATGTCACAATTAAGTTTATTTTTCTTCCCCAACCAGGCGCAAATAGGCCGCCATACCGCCGGTTCTTCCCTCTCGGCGGTAGGAATACAGGTTGTCCGTTTCCCTGGTGCAAACACCCATAATAGAAACGTGCTCCGGCAGAATCCCGCTTTCCAAGAACTGGCACAGCGCCACCTGCCACAGATCCACCGTTGGATTTCCCTTCTCGTTTACTCCCCGCAAAGGACAATGGGGAAAGGCCTCTTCAAACAGCTTGGCCACGTCCTCCCCCACTTCGAAGCATTTGGGGCAGATGGAAGGGCCTACGCCGGCCAAAATGTCCTTGGGGTCGCTGCCAAGAAGGCGCATCTTTTTTACCACTTCTGAGCCGATGCGCCCCAGCGCCCCCCGCCAGCCGGCGTGGCAAAGGCCGATAATGCCCTTTTTCCTATCATAAAAGAAGAATGCCATGCAGTCGGCATGTCCGGTAATCAGCGTTACCCCCGGTTCAGCGGTAACCAGTCCGTCGCAGGGTGGCAGAGACGGCAGCGTATGCCCCCGCCCCAGCTCGTCCTTGCCCACTATGAATACCGTGGTGCCATGCTCGTAGTTATCCATGACCATGGAGTCCTCGGGAAAGCCTGCGGCACGGGCAAAGCGGCTGTAATTTTCCAGCACCCTGTCCCGATCGTCATTGGTAAAGCTCAAATTCAAAGAGGCATAGGGCGGCAGGCTTACTCCCCCCGTCCGAGCGGTAAAGCCATGGGCAATGCCCTTTTCCCGGGAAAAGGACGGAAGGCGGTATAAGCCCACCCCTTCCCTTTCTTCAAATGTAAATTCGTGAACCAGTTTTTTATACAGGCAGTAAAATTCTTCCCGCTCCATGGTTTCCCCGTTCTTTCTCTCTTCTGCCATATTATAAACCGGATTTCTCATTCAACAGCTTCTGCAGTTCCTCCATAAAGGTCTGCGTATCCTTAAACTCACGGTATACGGAAGCATACCGCACATAGGCCACCTCGTCCACCTGCCGCAGATACTTCATGACCAGCTCGCCGATGCGGGCAGAGGAAATCTCCGAAGCCAGGGTGTTGCTGGCTTCCCGCACGATATCATCGACCATTTTATTCTGGGCTTCCGCAGAAATGGGGCGCTTGCCGCAGGCCTTACGGATTACGGAAGCAATCTTTTCTCTGGAAAGGGGCTCCCGCCGACCGTCCCGCTTGACCACCATCAAGGGATTCTCCTCGATGCGCTCAAAAGTAGTAAAACGCTTGCCGCACTTTGTGCACTCCCGCCTGCGTCGAATGCTGGTTCCGTCCTCGCTGGGACGGCTGTCTATTACCTTACTGTCTGTATTTCCGCAATACCGGCACTTCAATATACTGTCCTCCGCTTCACAAGTTCTTTGAGTCCCTCCCCTCAAAGATACGTTCAGTATAGCACATTCACGGACAAAGCTCCACCAAAATAACATCCTCTCCAAATTTTTTTACTTTTTTGAAGGGGATGAGACAGCTTTCCCGATTTTTAAACAGTCCCAGCATGCGCCCTGCCCCCGGCACTACCAGCGCAAGCACCTCTCCCGTGCATAGGTCAATCTCCAAATCGCTGACCTGTCCCAGTCTGGCTCCGTCCAATACGTTGATTACTTCCCTGCACTTAAGCTCCGAAAATGTGACTCTGGCCTCCATGCCCGTGCCCGCCTCCTATTCCTGACTTTTTTCATTTTATTCCCCCCGATTGCGCCCCATGACAAAAAATCAGCCAAGCAGGGCCCGGCCGATTCTATGATTTAAGCGGTTTTCAGTTGTCCGTAGGTGCGGTGCAGTAAAAGAGCCGCCAAAACGAAGGTCAGCACGTCGGACACAGGCATGGAGTACAGCACTCCATCCAAACCGAAGAACAGGGGTAACAGCAGAGCAAAGCCCACGCCGAAGACCACTTCCCGCACCATGGACAGCACCGTGGACTCCACGCCCTTTCCCATGGCCTGCAAAAAGATAAAGCAGGCTTTGTTCACACATGCCGGCACGACCATGCACAAATACACCCGAAACGCTTTCATGGCAAACTGCGTATAATACACGCTCTCGTTGGCGGCGCCGAAAATACCGATGAGTTTCTGCGGGAATCCTTCCGCCAGAATCAAGGCGATGGCGCCCACGGCCGCCTCCCCTATAAGCAGTTTTGTCAGCAGTTCCTTTACCCGAAGACGGTTTCCTGCTCCCATGTTAAAGCCTACAATGGGAATGCACCCTGCCGCCATGCCCACCACAATGGAGATGACAATCTGGAAAAACTTCATGACGATGCCCACCACC
>CAZPCH010000064.1:0-7234 GCA_964585055.1 uncultured Christensenella sp.
ACCTACATCGTCTCCGGCAGCGGCTTTATGTACAACATGGTGCGCATCCTGACGGGCACCCTGCTGGACATCGGCACCCACCGCCTGCCTCCCGACACCATGGAGCGGGCTCTAACCAGCCTTCAGCGAAAGGACGCAGGCCCCACCGCCCCTGCCCACGGCCTGACTTTGTGGCGGGTCACCTACCCGGATTTTGATACGGAGGAGTATTTGCCCCATGGATTTTGAACAGGGCATGACGGCCGCTTTTGAGGAAGCCAAGCTGGCCTATGAACAGGGAGAAACTCCCGTAGGTGCGGCCCTTTTTCAGGGGGACACCCTCATTGCAAAGGCCCACAACCTCACGGCGCAAGGCCACGACCCCACCCTCCATGCGGAGATGCTGGTTTTGCGGGAAGCCTACCAAAAGCTGGGCAGTCTAAAGGACTGCACCCTCTTTGTGACCATGGAGCCCTGCGCCATGTGCGCCGGGGCCATGATCCACATGAAGCTCCCCCGCTTAGTCTTCGGCGCCTTTGACCCCCGGTGCGGCTGCTGCGGCTCCGCCGTTGACCTTACCGACCACTGGTTCTACCACAGCGTGGAAACCTGGGGCGGCATCCTCGAAGGCCCCTGCTCCGCCCTCCTCACCTCTTTCTATAAAACCCTCCGCCAAAAATAAAGCACCCGCTTGAGCAGGTGCTCGTAAAACAGTTTACTACGCCTCGGAGCCGGTCGTACCGCAGCCGGCGAAGCAGTACGGCGTAGCCGAGAAACCGAAAGCCGATGCACAAATGGAATGGGCACGGCAGATGCACGCTTGCAAGGCACAGGCAGAAGCTATCGGGAAGGTTGAACCGGCTTATGGTTGCTCCCGAGACTGCCCGGGCAAAATATTCGGGTGGTTTTATCCCAACGGTAGATTTATTTATGTTTTTTCTATATAATGTACTTGAGAATCACGAGACGAATCGGAATTTGCTGATTGTAAAGGAGCGTATGCTATGGATATACATTTAACAAGAATAGGTTTGGATGAGGCGAAAAAGTTGTGGGAAATGCAAGTGGAGGCATTTCAAGGTCTATATGAGAAATATCAAGATACAGAGACCAGTCCTGCAACAGAGAAAATCGATAAGATTTTAATGAGGCTAAACCAATCTTTTACCTATTACTATTTTATAAAAGCAGACAACAAAGCGGTAGGAGCAATGCGCGTTGTAGATAAGCAAGAAGAAGGGACGCCTAAAAGAATATCTCCTATTTTCATTAGTCCGGAGTATAGAAATAAAGGCTATGCCCAAAAGGCGATGCAATTGGCGGAGGAGATTCACGGCAGTTCCGGTTGGGAATTGGATACTATATTGCAAGAAACCGGCAATTGTTATCTGTACGAAAAGATGGGATATCATCAAACAGGGAAAACGGAAATAATTAACGATAAATTGACATTAGTATTTTATAAAAAGGATTAGTTCCGGTTTTTAGATCAGGTAAGCAAACCGTCTGCACGGGGTGGCAGACGGTTTTTGATTGGTCAGGATTTTGGATCAGGGGTACTCTTTGCGGATTGTGTCCAGCAAGGGCGGCTCCAGTCCCATAAGCTCCGCCACACGGAGGGCTTCCTTGGGGACGGGGTCGGTTTTGCTGACAGGTTCCAGCCCGTAATCCATATATTTTTGCAGGAGGGACAGCCTGTCCTTTTGGGAAGAAGCGGGCAGGGTTTTGGGCAGGGACTGCAAGCCCTTGGTGCGGTAGCAGACATCCGCCAGTTCCGATACCCCGTCGTAGTGGGTTACAAAGACGCTGTACGCCCCCAGCTTCCGAAAGTATGCGGCGGTGCCCCGCTGAATTCTGGCACCCTCCAGGGGGTTGGTGCCTCGGGCGAATTCGTCAAACAGGCACAAACACAGCCCCTCTTCCGCTTCCCTAGCCGCCTGCTGGGCGCCCATAAGCTCGCCGCCAAAGGAGGAAAGGCCTTGGCGCATGTCCTCCAAGTCTCCCCCCACCATGCACAATCCCGCAAAGAAGGGTATTTTTGCTTCCTCGCCGCACACATACAGCCCGCAGTGCCCCATGTACACCGCCAGGGCCAAGGTGCGCAGGGCCACGCTTTTGCCCCCCATGTTGGCGCCGGTCAAAGCGCAGACCCCGCGGCTTAGCTCCATATGCAAGGGGGTGAAGGCACGCCCCTGCTCCCTGAGTTTTTCCTCCAGATGAGGGGCACGGATGCCATGCACCTCCAGCTTGTCTTCTCCCAAACGGGGACGCACGGCGTGAAGGGCTTCGGCCATGGCGGCCTTTCCCAGCACCAAGTCCAGCTTGCCCAAAATCTGCCGCTGGGCTTCCAACCGCTGTTTATAGGGGCGCAGGGCGGCGGTGATATTGCGGCGCATACGCCGCTCCTCCTCCTCCTCCTGATCTACGATGTCCGTCCGCTTTACCAGCAGGGCTTCCTTTTCTTCCCCGAATGCGGCGGCGATTCTCTTTTCTATCTCCCGCTTTTGCTCCCGTACATAGGCCAATCTTTCGCTCCAGCCCTCCCGCAAGGCAAAGGCAGGGGTGCGGGTGCCGTCGGGATCCAGAATCTCCAGCACCTCCAGGCAGGCGTCTATCTGCAGGGCTTTCGGTACGGGGGACAAGGCCTCCAAGGCCTGAGACACCCCCAGCAGCCGCAGGGCAAAGCCCTTGAGGGCAAAGAGCTCCTGCAAAGTCAGTTCTCCCCCCAAAAGGTGCTCAATGCTGCCCCCCACGTCCTTTATGAGCATCAGTTCCTGCAAAAGGGCGTTCATGGCGGGATGCTGTCTCTTTGCCCGCGCCCAGTCCGTTAAGCTTAAGGCTTCCTCCGCCTCCTCCAAAGAAGCGCAGGGAGCCAGCGCACGCTTCTGCGCCTCACCCCAGGGGCTTTGGACGGGAATATGCTCCAGAATATAGGGAAAGCCGATTTTCTCCAGTTCTTTTTGGCTGAGCTTCATCTTTGCGCCTCCACATTCACCACGGGCACGGGCAGCAGTGCCTCCATGCGTTCATAAAAAATCTTCGAGTCATAGGGGGTGCCCCGGTCGGAAAAGGGGTTTACGGTGACGGCGGCCAGGTTGTTTCCCTTCAGCACCCGCAGATACACCCCTGCCCGCTCCAGCTTCTGCACCATAAGGGAAGACAAAAAGAGCTTTGTACCGTCTTCACAGCAAAGCTCCAAGGACTTCCTTTCCCTTCGGGTGAGAAGCCCCTCCACCCGTTTGTCCGTTACGGCGCCCATAAGCAGCAAGGCCGAAGCATCCCCGATTTTGGAAAAATCCTCAAAGGGCACCGTTTTTCCGTTTTCATTTAGATACACCTGCCGCTCCCCCACGGCTTCCGAAAAGCGTTGAGATAGGGGCAAGGTCAGCATTCTGACGGCAAAGGCCGTGTCCTGAAGGGTCTTGTCCATGCCGGGGCTGTAGGAAGCCCCCGTGGAGAGAATGACACCCTCGCTTACTTCCGGAGCGCAGAGGCTCTTGCGGAACAGGGCGCCGTCCAAAAGCACCTTTCCCGCCCCATGGGCAAAGAACCGCCGGTTGAGCCGAACAAGCTGAGAGGCCATGGAGGGGCCCCCAATCTGCACATAACCTGCGGACAGAGCCCGCACCAAGAGCACCTCCCCCAGGGGGGTAAAGAACCCGGTCTGCTCCAGAATCTCCGTGGAAATGTCGCACAAAGGAAGCAGTCCTTCGGCAGTAGCGACAAGGGTTCCTTCCCGCACATACAAAGGCGGCTTCTTCGTGCCGGTGACTACGTCCTCCCGCTCCCCGTCCCGTCCGATGGAGGTTAGACCCAAGGGGCCGTATTCCCCCTTGTCCGCCTCCAGAATGGACTTTAAGGCCGTGGTCTTCCCTGCATTTTTGCACATGCCGGCAAGGCACACGGTCTTATAGGGGGCAATGGCGGCAAAGAGGTTCATGACCAGAGGTATTCGGGATACAGTCCCTTAGCTTTCATGTCCCCAATGGCGGTCTGCAAGGCGGGCATGTCCTCCTTATAGGTGACCCCGTGCCACTTGGCGGGGCAGTGAAGCACCTTTACGGAAGCCAGCTTCTCCTCAATCAAATCGTTGGTAACACGGGGCACCAAATACTCGCACTTCATGGGATTCACAGGCAGATTCTCCTGCAAAAAGGCGGGGAACCGCTTTTCAATCTCCCGCAGATACACTTGATCGTAGCCCCAGAAATTCATGGACACAATGGTATCGGGCTCCAGCTCCGTGTAGGTCTTCCCCTCGTCCTCCGTAAAGGCGATGGTGCCTCCGGGACGCTTTTCAATGCGCAGACGCTCCTGAATGCCCGTCAAGTACCCCTTTGCATCTGCCTGACAGACGCCCCGTGCCACATGGC
This sequence comes from uncultured Christensenella sp., assembly GCA_964585055.1. Classification (GTDB taxonomy): domain Bacteria; phylum Bacillota; class Clostridia; order Christensenellales; family CAG-138; genus RUG472. The sequence continues at coordinate 4,353 of CAZPCH010000064.1, forward strand.
CGTTGTCCGTCACCGTGTTTTTCAGCAGGTAGCCCACCATGGCAAACTCCCCGGGTTGGTGAGGGGCGGTGAGGTAGGCATAGATGGTTTCGTAGGCTTCCCGCCCGTAAAAGTCGTCGGCGTTGATGACCGCAAAGGGGGCGTCCCCAATGAGTTCCTTGGCGGACATGACGGCATGGGCCGTGCCCCAGGGCTTACTGCGGCCTTCGGGCATGGAAAAGCCTTCGGGAAGGGAGCGGATGTCCTGAAAAGCATAGTCAATGTGCATGAAGGGGCGGATGCGGCGGGCGATGACCTCTTCAAAGTCCTCCTCCATCTCCCTTTTGATGATGCAGACCACCCGCTCAAAGCCCGCCCGCCGAGCGTCGAAAATCGAGTAGTCCATGATGACGTGTCCCTCTGCATCCACAGGGGCAATCTGCTTGAGACCGCCGTAGCGGCTGCCCATGCCGGCGGCCATGACAACGAGAACAGGTTTATTCATTGGGTTTCTCCTTGCAACTCTCTTTTTATTCATTATAACAGGCCGAGAGGGGTTTGTGAAGAGCGGAAAGCTGTGCTATAATAAAGCCGTTTTGTAAAAGAAAGGACGGATTCCCCTATGTCCCTGAAGCTCATCGCCTTTGATTTGGACGGCACCCTGTGCAATACCATTGAAGACATTGCCCACGCCCTAAACCGCACCCTTGTCCGCCGGGGCATCGCCCCCTACACCCTCCCGCAGGTACAGGCCATGGTGGGGCACGGCATGGCCAATCTTTGCAAAAGCGCCATGCCTAAAGGGCGGGAAGAGGAGTGGCGGCAGGTCATGGAGGACTACTTTGCCGACTATTCTCTGCACCTTTGCGACAGCACCCGCCCCTATGAGGGCATCCCCGAAGCCCTCCATGCCCTAAAAAACCAGGGGTATCTGTTGGCGGTGGTGTCCAACAAGCCCCACAAAAACACCGTGGATATGATTCACGGCATTTTTCCCGACTGGGAAAAGCTTTTTTCCGCCGTGCAGGGGCAGGATCCCCGTTTTGCCGTAAAGCCCGACCCCGCTTCCCTTGTATATGTGCTGGACAGTCTGGAGGTGAAGGCGGAGGAGACTCTCTATGTGGGGGATTCGGAGGTGGACTTTGCCTTTGCCAACAACACGGGAACCGCCTTTTGCGGCGCCGCTTGGGGCTTTCGCGGGAGAGCCCTGCTGGAAAGCCTTGGCTGCAAACAAATTATGGATGCCCCCACGGAACTGCTGAAGCTTTGCCATAAAACACAATCATAAACACAAGAGGCCTGCAGGGCAGACCTTCCAAACCGTAGACAAGGTCTAAACTCGGTTCCCCGAGGGAGTCATGCGTTAGAAGCAGCTCACACTCCTGAAAGTTAAGGGAAACATAAGTCTCATATTGCAAAAGCCTCCCCTTGGTGAACAAGGGGAGGTGTCTCGAAGAGACGGAGGGGATGAGAGAGGATGCAGATTTTCTTATCCCCTCAGTCACCTTCGGTGACAGCTCCCCTTACACAATAAGGGGAGCCTTGCGTTATTAGCATCCTGAGTGCCTGGAAGTTAAGAAAAACACAGGTTTCTTACAGTCTTTCATGTAAAAGAATTAAGCTAATTGATAGTCAAAGAATATCCAAATAAAAGTTGTTTCACTTCCTCCGGGTTTGCTTTGCCACCCGTCTCGGCAATCGTTTACCGAACCATTGTCCAGAGGAAGCAAGATATAGATTCTCTGTAACCTAAAAGAGGCCTGCAGGGCAGACCTCTTTTTTGCTGACGTCCTTAAGACTCGGTCAGGGCTTTATTGATTTTTTTCACCGTCTCCGGGTCAATTTTCAGCACCTTTCGATCATAGGTCAAAAGCCCGTTGATTTCGCTTTCCACATCGCTGAGCTGGGTGTATATGGCGGCGCACAGCCCCTGCGCCCGTGCAGGGAGAATCTGCCGCAGATACAGCTTCCGAAAGGCATGGGTAAAAGCTTTTTCCGTGTCCAGCTTTTTATAGCTGTATATCTTTTCCTCCGTATACCGATGCTCGGGAATCCCCAGCGTGTACCCGCCGAACTCCGACAGCACGCAGGCTCTTCTCCCCTCGGGATCGGCTTTGAACCTGTAGGCACGGTAGTACACATGGCGGCTGTACACGTCTCCGCCCCCCTGGTCATGCCAGCCGCTGGCGTGGTCGATGAGCCGTGTAGTATCCAGAGAGCGCACCGTTTTCTCCGCCTTCAAGGCGTCAAACTGCCCCCAGCCCTCATTAAAAGGCGTCCACAGGGCGATGCAGGGACAGTTGTACAGCAGCTCCACCGTCTGCCGCAATTCCTTATAGTAAAGCTTCCGTCCGGCCTTATCCTCCCGCCCAAAGGCGGCATACCCATCGTCCACCCGCTGGGGCAGTCCCATAAGGGGGAACTGGATGACGCTTTTTTTGTAGGGGCCGCCGCCGCTGACCATGTCCTGCCAGACCACCATACCCATGCGGTCGCAGTGGTAGTACCAGCGCAGAGGCTCGATTTTTACATGCTTGCGCAGGGTGTTGAAGCCCATGGCCTTCATGGTCTGAATGTCGCACACCATGGCCTCATCGTCGGCAGGGGTGTACAGTCCGTCCGACCAATACCCCTGATCCAGCACCCCCGTAAAGAAGAAGGGCTTATGGTTCAGGCACAGCCTTATAATCCCCTCTTCGTCCTTCTCCACGGTAAAACTCCGCAACGCAAAGTAGCTTTCCACCCTGTCCTCCCCTGCGCTGACGGCAAAGTCATAGAGGTAGGGAGTGTCGGGGCTCCACAGGCGCACCTGCTCCACGGGCAAATGGACGGGGGTCTCGGGGGAGGCGGCGTACACCATGCCCTCCAGTTCCACACGGCAGGGAACATCTCCGTTGGTGTGG
>CAZPCH010000065.1:0-1780 GCA_964585055.1 uncultured Christensenella sp.
GGAAGAGAACAAGGAAGAGAATCAAAATCACAGCACAGCCCGCTATACCGATATAAAATGCCTTCTGAGACACGCCCTCATAGGCATCTAAGGCCTCTGCAATCTCCGTATACCCCTGATCAAAGCACAGGAACAAGTCCGGATACCCCGCTTCATTCTGCAGTTTCTGCAACTCTTCCATCTTGCCGTTGTGCAGAACTATGCTATAGAAAATGCCCTTTGACCCGGTTCGGGCATCTCCCGTAATGGAACCCTTGGGAACAAAAATGGTGTTGGGAGTAAACCCGTAAGGGTCTTCCGTGTTCTCCCATGCGTTGTTCTGCCGATAAATTCCAACAACGGTATATTCCTCAGCTTCGGAAGTAAAGCCCTTAGCGGGAGAGTACAATGCGGAAAGCGGAAACGATGTATTGCTTCCTAAATACTCCAAATTTTGCTTTATGTCATAATCGTGTACATAGGTTTGCATGGATAGGGTGTCCCCAATGGACAAATCATTTTTCTTGGCCACAATGTCAGAAACAATGCAAACCTTTGCCCCAGACTTTCGCTCCTCCTCCGTAAAGTCACGCCCCTCCGCAATGCGGGCTTCTACTCTGGCGAACGCCATTTGATATCCAAGTTTATCTACCGCAAATACAGGAAATCCATGGTTGGTTATTTCCATAGTATTCAGTGCTTTTTTCCAAAAAGCCCCGGTGTCCGAATTCAAAAATTCTTCCGCCGTGCCTTCCAGCTTAACAATGGTTGGCACGCTGTATTTGGCCATAAATTCATCGGCAGAAACAAATGACAGCAAAAAGTTGTTGAGTCCCTTATATTCGTTCGTTTCCCGCAAATCACTTCGAAATTCAAATCCGTTTTCTCCGCTGTACATAATGGGAAGGGAAGCATAATCGCAGACCGTTAAATAGCAGTCGAATGATTCCATAAACGGTTCATATTCCGGACCGTTTAAACCTACCGTTGCAGGTCCGAACAATTCGTTAAACTGGGTACCGTGTTCCAAAATGACAGACATTCTCTGACCGGATACGCTTTTTGAATCCGTATAGTCCATGCCATAGAGAAGATACCGTTGACCGACCTCCAAATGCATCGATTCAAGTTCGCTTTCATCGTAAACTGTAATTAGAAAGGAAATTTTCATTCCGATAGGAGATGCAAACCCTCTTTCCAGAGAAATGGCGTTATTTACTGTTCCGCTGCAAAGTATAGAAACGTTCTTTCTATAGTCCTTCCATTCTCCGCCCATAGTCTGAATGGATATAACATTTTCCTGCTTTAAAGTACCAATTGCATCCAAGGTAATCTCCAGCATGGCGCAGCGATACGGGAATCCCGCTTCATTAAATTTTAGCCCTTCTAAACGTTCGTTTTCAACTTCAATAAAAACATCCGGAGACAGCTGTGAAATGTACGCCGAGTACACTTCGGTAAAAGATTCTCCTAAAAACAAATCCTTTCGTGATGAAACTGCATTTTCTGCCCAGTTCCTCGTATCTTCATCTGCAATTTTCGTAGTATAAAATGACCCGACACTGTTTGAATCGAGTTTCCAAAAGTATTTGTCGGAAATAACGGCAACGGTACTGTAGCTATCGGATAAGTTTTCTTTTGTTAATTGGGTGGACGCAAATTGACCTGCACTGACAATTAAAATAGTGATGGCAAAGGCAATCAGGAGGACGCCCGCAAGAGTCTTGACGGGTTGGCGAATCAGTGAGTACAGAGTCTTCATTTTTCCTCCCCCTGCATATTATTTTCCTTGATTAAATAT
>CAZPCH010000065.1:1790-7205 GCA_964585055.1 uncultured Christensenella sp.
GGAATCCGCAAATAATCCCATGCATGCATGATTTTTTCGCAGTTGCGGTGCCTTTCTCTTAGCCCCCTGCCGCTTTTAAAACAAAACCCCGGCAGACTATGGGCTGTCGGGGTTGGATGGTCTTTAAAGGCCTTAGACCTTGGCAATGTATTCATAGGGCAAAGGCACCACGGTGCCGGGGGTCTGGATGGCGATAAGCTGCTCCAGAGCGCCCTTAACGATGTTGGTCTGCATCTCCACGTTGTGGGGCTGTCCGGCATTGGCGCCCATGGGCACAAGGGGTGCAACGGCACGAGGAGAACCGGTCTGACGCACTACGGGAGGCAGGGCGGCGATGATAATGGTAGGAATGCCAACGGCTTCGATTGCTCTCTGCACCAGAACTGCAGAGCGGTGGCAGGTGCCTCACCCGGCGGTGAGGATGACGGCGTCCACATCCTCACTTTTAAACATCCGGGCAATCTGAGGGCCGGTAACATTCTTAAACTTTTCCTGATTCCCGCCGCCGCCCATGAAGCCGGCATGCACGGGGGCGCAGGCACGGATGAACCCAGCCTTGGCCAGTTCATGAATGCGGTCCAAGGGGAACATGCAGTTGATGTCCTTGTTTACATCCGAATTGTCATACCCGCCGTGAGAGACCATCAGGCCGCTGGTGGGCACGGTATTTTCTATTTTTCTCCAAGTGAAGTCTCCCGCCAGATTAAACCGTTCCTGTTCCATCGTGTGGATTCCGGCGGCGGAAGCCAGCGCCACGGACATATCCTTCAGTTCCTTCGTCACCGGCGTCCACACGGGCGCAGGGGTAACGGGAACGAATATCTCCGAACGCAGTCCTTTTACTACGGTCAAGGCCATGAAACATCCTCCTTTTCTTTTGTCTCTTGTTTGTCTGCCCGTCCTGCTTTGGACATTTCCAAATTGCGGGCGTAGGTTTCGTTTATGTCGGCTCCAAGCTGTTCCACAAAGCTCATGTTCCAGCCCACTTCCTGCCCGGGGTGCAAGGGATAGTCGCTGATCAGCATCCGCATGGGGATTCTCAAGGATCCCAGCCGCCCCTTTAAATCAATGGCCACGGCTCCGTCATGGACTTCCGTTATGATGCCTTCCATGCGGATGAGCTTCTCTCCGTACTTTAGGGGCCGCTCCATCAATCGTACTTCTCCCGCCGCTTTTGGCTCATGGGCAGGGACTGCTCGTTGAGCTCCGTCTCAATCCTCTTCCCCGTCTCCCGCTCCATGGTCTTCAGGTTGGAAGATTTGACCTCCGGGTTCCACTTCTTTTCCGCCGCCAGCACAGGCTCCCCTGCCATGGCATTTTTAAGAAGCTGAATGGCACGAACTGCATCCTCCGGGCACAGGGTGTTGCAGGCCAGCACCTCGTTTTCAATGCCGGAAGCGGACTTGTTACAGTCCACCATGTGGGTCATGTACTTATTCCCCACTACCAATGCCCCCTGGGCGGCGCAAAAGCTGAGTCCCACCACGCTGATGCCCCGCATGCCGATTTGCTCGTGGTGGCTGGCAAAGTCAATGTGGTTGTTGCCGAAGCCCTCGGTGGTGATGAAGGCGCCGTCCACGTCCATCATTTCACAAAGCTGTCCCACCCGCTTGGATACATAGAATTTTTCTGCGTTAATCTGGGGAGAGCCCACAAAGATGACGCCGCACAAATCCAGCTCCTCATCCTTGAGCACCTCCAGCACCAGGGGCTCCCGCCAGTAGTGGCGGCTCATCTCCTTGGAAGCGGGGCCGATGCAGGTCAAGGCGTGGATACAGCCGTCCAGCACCTCAAGCGGGGACACGCCGATGGGCACGTTGCCTAAATCCACGTTGGGCTTCGCACCCAGCACGCCAACGGGCTCTACGGGGAGAATCAGATTGTCATGCATGGCCCCCTGCCCCATGATTTCCTTGACGATGACTACCTTTTTTTGTCCCGGGCGGCGGTACTGGTCGAAGGTTTCCTCCGAAACAACCAGACTGTCATCAGCCTTTTTCAGCGCTTCCCGAATCTCCTGGGTGATTACATCCGTGGCCGCATGTGCCGCCATGGGGCCCGGACGCTCAATGTTGGTATGCTCCTTGATGGTGACCTGGGTTTTGATGAAGATTTCTCCCTTATCGGGGGCACCGGGGCGTCCCCAGAGGATATTTTCATCCAGATACCCTTCGCTGGAGCCAAACTCTCCAATCTGTACCCCGTTGGCGTCGGTGCCTGTGACCATCATGACCACGCCGTCCAGTACACGGGTGACGCCGCTTCCCAGCTCGCAGTCTCCCTCTTTGGCGGCAATGGGCTGGACGTCCATAATGGTCTCGGAGTAGGTGTGATACAAGTCTGGGGTGATGATGTCAATCTTTAAATCGTACACCAGTGCTTGAGAGGCTACGCAGTCCTTTTCAATGCCCTCACGAATGTACAGCACCGTCCCCTCCAGCTTGGTTTCGGGGCCTCTGCGCACCTCCGTTACGGCAAAATGCTTGCGCGTAAGGCTGCGGACGAGCTTGGGCTCAGGCTCCTTTTCCTCCGTCACAGGCATGACGGGAGCCGCTCCCAGAACGCCCATGGGGATTTCAATATGAATATCCTTCCCCTCGGCTATGTCGATGCGAAACACGCCGCTACTTGCGGGAAGGGGTGCAGGAACGGGAGACGGCGCAGGCACAGCGGGTGCTTCCTCCTGAATCTTCTGAATCCCCTCCAGCACGGCGGGGGTCAGGGCTGTGAGGGAGTCGCAGGTTTTAGTCAGCTTTGCCCCCAGCACCTCCTGAATGGTGAGACAGCCTTCCAGAGACAGCAGGTTGGAGTCCACCAGATCGTCAAAAATGGCGGGGTCTTCCAGATTATGGGCTTCGATGACGGTGCTCGCTTCCGTGCGGCAGCACAGCACTGCAGGGTCTTTTTTATGTGCCAAAGCATATTCGGCTGAAATAGACATATCTCGTATCCTCCTGAATAATATTGAAACCGGTTTTATTCCGGCAGTTCCTGACTCACCTGCTTGGAGGTCTTCAGCCGCCGATACAGGGGATGCCCCACCGCCCGCATAGCATGATCCGTCATGTGCAGTACCTTAAGCCCCATCTTGGGAGCCGAGGCCATGACCGTGTTGGAGCAGTCGGAGCAGTTGCCGATGAGTATATATTGGCACCCGTCCTTTTTAAACTGCAGATTGTTCTGCACCTGCCCGGGACAATTGCCGGGGCGCAGACACTTTAAGGGCGCACCGGGCTTATTTTCAATGGCCTGTTTACAGCGGCACACGGACACCACCCGTCCGTTCATCTTTTGCGCCAGCTCCCGCATGCGCTCTTCGCTTCCCCCGCAAGCGCATACCAGAAGGCCAATGGGTGCCTCATGGAGATTGGGGAAGTCCGCCGTCACAAGGATGCCGCCGGTGGTTTTGGTCACGGATTCCTCCGTTTCAACGGAGTGTCCCGTAAAGGCACCGCCCATAATAATTTCACCGTAAGGGCAGTGGTCGGTGTCGATGCCGCCTGCCTCTTTAATTAAAGAACCTACGGACACGCCCACGGGCACATCCATGAACACATGGGCTTGATTCCCGCCGTGAAGCTGTCCTCGGACGGTGATATTCTTAGAATAGCAGGGCTTTCTGTCCTCCACAGCCTCCGCAATGCGAAGCACCGTCTCCCCGTTGATTACCACGGCTTGAGCGGCGGAGGGAAGCTGGGTGGTGTCCAGCTCTATGCCCAAGCACTCCCGCACCACGGCACGCTCCTCGCCCATGGGATAGATGTCCGGCAGGAGGTGCAGAGAAATGTTCTCCTCCCCCTCCAGCAAAGAGGCAAGGTGCTTTATGGCCTTTGCATGCTTGCGCTTAATGGCGATGACGGCTTTTTTAGCGCCTGTAATCTCCATGCACAGGCGGATGCCCCGAAGGGTTTTCTCCCCTTGCTCCTCCAGTTGGCGGATGTTGTGTTCCAGCCCAGGCTCGCACTCTGCGGCATTGACCAGAACCCAGCCGTCGTTTAGCTTTACGTTCAGCTTTACCCCCGTGGGAAAGCCTGCGCCGCCCATGCCCACAATGCCAGCATAGGTGATTAGCTCCAAGGGGGATGCCGTTTCGGGAAGAGGAATGGGCTCAAAGGCTTCGGACTGGGTTTCGTCGGGAAGAATGCGGATTCTGTCCGCTTCCACAGCTTCCACCTGCCCGTATACGCTTGAAAAGATATTGGCGCCCAGTCCCTTGGGCACCGCCACAAGGGTGCCCTTTTTCACCCGCTCCCCTGCCTGTACGCAGGGAATGCAAGGGGCACCGATATGCTGTTTAAGCAGAATCTGAATCCGTTCCATTCTTGAGCCTCAGCTTAACAAAAATCCCTGCTTCAGGGGGTCATCCTCCTGCAGCACCCACTGGTTGAAGCCGGTAATGTAGGCGCAGCCGGTAATGCGGGGCAAAATGGCCTCATAGTCTCCCACCTGAGTTCTTCCCACCGCTTCTCCCATAAAGCGGGAGCCGGTGATGCTCTCATATACAAACTTTTCATGAAGTCCCAGCCGTCCCTTTTTGCACAGGGCCGCCAGCTTGGCACTGGTACCCGTGCCGCAGGGTGAGCGGTCCACCTGTCCGTCGCCAAAGACGACGCAGTTGCGCATGTCTGCGCCTTGGGAAGCCTGATGGCTGTAAAACTCCACCAAGTCCACCGTATCAATATCCAAAGTCGGGTGCTTGACTTCCACCTGCTCCCTTAACGCCGCCAGAATCTCCATGCCCAAAGCGGTAAGCGCCTCCACTCCCTGAGGATCGATGGTTATTTTCAAGGCGTCTGCATCCACTAAGGCAAAGAAGGAACCGCCGAAGGCAATGTCCAGGCAAATGCTTTCGCCGTTTTTCAAATGTACGGAAACGTTTTCTTTATACAGGAAGGCAGGAACATTGAGAATGGAAACCTCCACGGCTCGCCCGTTTTGCACCAGCACTCTGCCGGAAATAAGGCCGGAAGGAGTTTCCAAAGTAATATCCGTGTAGGGCTCCTGTACGGACACCAACCCTGTCTCCACCGCCATGGCGCACACACCCATGCTGCCGTGGCCGCACATGTTGAGATACCCGCCGCTTTCCATGAAGATGACGCCCAAGTCGGCCTGTGGGTTCACAGGCTCTGTCAAAAGAGCGCCGAACATATCCCTGTGGCCCCTGGGCTCCAGCATGAGGGCACGGCGAAGATAATCCCAGCGCTTAATCAAATCCCGCTTCTTTTCCATCATGGTGCTTCCCTCCAGCGTAGGGAACCCATCGTAAATAATGCGGGTTGGCTCCCCCATGGTGTGGGAATCAATGGTCTTGATGCAGTACTCGTACTGCTGCAGCTTGGGTGTAAAGGCCACGGCCGACTCCTTTCCCGTTTCTTTTGCGTTCTTTTGCTTTTTATCGAAAACATCGATAAG
>CAZPCH010000066.1:0-324 GCA_964585055.1 uncultured Christensenella sp.
ACCTTCAGCCCGTGCTGTTCCAGCACATAGCATAGGGTCATAAAGGGCATGCCGCCCCGCCGTCCGCCGATGATGGTTTTGCCTCGGAGGCTCTCCCAGCGAAAGTCCTCTTCCTCCTGTCTGGAGAGAAGGAAGGAGCCGTCCCGCTTTGTTAGCTGTCCCACCACCACGGGGTGATTTTCCTTTCCTTCATTATATACGTACACCGCCGTTTCGGGGCCTGCCAAGCAGATATCCGCATCCCCGGACAAAAGAGCCGTCATGGCCTTGTCGCTGCCGCCGGAGGTGGTAATGCGCACGTCCAGCCCTTCCTCCTCAAAGAAG
>CAZPCH010000066.1:334-7196 GCA_964585055.1 uncultured Christensenella sp.
CGCAATGTATTGAGGGGCATAGAACACGGAGCGGGTGACCTCATGAAGCTCCACGGGAATCAGTCCTTCCCGAGAGCCGCCGCAGCCCAAGGGCAGCAGCATGCACAAAAGACAGATGAGACACAGCCCCGCTTTTATTAATTTTTCCATAGACACTCTCCTTTCGTTTCTGGGCTATCCTATGCATTTTGTGGAGAAAAGGTGAAATTTTAAAGAGGGTTTGAATTTTACGGCGGAGTATGATATAGTATCCGTGGAGGTGAATTCTATGGAATCCAAGAATCAAAGCACGGCCCGGTTTAAGTCTTCCCACGACAACAAGACCCCTCGGGAGATTCTCATGACCGTGTATGCCGCCATGAAGGAAAAGGGATATGACCCGGTGAATCAAATCGTGGGCTATTTGCTCTCGGGAGATCCTACCTACATCACCAGCTACAACAACGCCCGGTACCTGATTTTGCGTCTGGAGCGGGATGAACTGCTGGAGGAATTGGTGCGCTTTTACGTGCATAACCAGAAGGAGCATTGATGCAGCGGATACTGGCCTTTGACGTGGGGGACAAGCGCATAGGCGTAGCCGTCAGCGATGCGCTGGGGATTACGGCACAGCCTGTGGAGACCTACCATCGCAAGGGCGGCGCACAGAAGGATGCGGAATATCTGCTGGAGCTGGCCAAAAAGTATGCGCCCTGCATGCTTTTGTTTGGCATGCCCAGAAACATGGACGGCTCCTATGGGGAGCAGTCCGAAAAGGTGAAAAAATTTGCCGAAAAGGTGCTGGAGGGCTGGGACGGCCCCTATGATTTTTACGACGAGCGGCTGACCACCATGGCGGCTCGGCGGGTGCTGCTGGATGCGGACATCTCCCGAGGCAAGCAGAAAAAGGTCATCGACAAGCTGGCCGCCGTTGTGATTCTGCAGGGGTATATGGAGTCCCATCCCAACAGATAGAAAGGAAAAACAATGGAAGAGAAAGATACCATCATCACACTGATTGACGACGAAAACGGGCAGGAAGTGGATTTTGATTTGCTGTTGACCTTTGATTACGAGGGAAAGCGGTATGTGGCGCTTCAGCCTTTGAGCGAGGTAGAGGGCGTAGGCGAGGACGAAGTGGTTCTGCTGGAGGTGGTCAAGGGCTCCGACGGAGAAGCCTTTAAGACCATCGAGAACGAAATCCTGCTGGACGAGGTCTTCCGTGAGTTTCAGGAACTCTTCGATGAGGAAGACGAGGAAGAATAACCGAGATTAAAAGCAAGGAAGGGACGGCATGCCGTCCCCCTTTCTTTCTAAAGAGAAACGTTATGTTGAGGAAGAGACTGTATGAGAAAGTTTGACTGGATATTTTTCGACTTAGGCTCCACACTGCTGGATGAGACGGGGGCTTTGGCTTTGCGGGTGCGGGACATGACGGCAGGGACAAATATTACCCCCGAAGCCTATGAACAAAAGCGGCAGGAATTGTGCCGACAGGGCTTGGACGGGAACGAGGCGGTCATTCACTTCTTCGGCCTAAAAAAGACCCCCTGGCATCCGGAGGGGGAGACCCTGTTTCCCGATACGGCGGAGACCTTGACGTATTTAAAGCAGAACGGGTATAAGCTGGGGGTCATTGCCAATCAGGTGCCCGGCACCGAAAAACGGCTAAAGGAGCGGGGACTGCTGGACTTCTTTGATGTGGTGGCGGCCTCTGCGGAAGCCGGATTCAGCAAGCCCGACCCCAATTTGTTTCTTCTTGCTTTGCAGGAGGCGCATTGCGCTCCCGAAAAAGCCTTGATGGTGGGGGATCGGGTGGACAATGACATTCTCCCCGCCAATAAGCTGGGCATGGGCACCCTGTGGGTGCGCAGGGGCATGGCGGCCTTCCAGCCCAGAAGCCTAGGGGAGGGCACGGCGGACTTTATTGCCGACACTCTGGCGGAAATGAAGGAACTCTTTTAAGCAGGGCGGGGCGGCGGAAAGGCGGAGCCTTTCCCTTAGCCAAGGGGGGAGCGGAACGCTCCCCCCCTAAGGCTAAGGGTTCGCTTTGCGAACCCGCCGCCCCCCAACGCTTTTTCCATCAAAAACTTTTCCCTGCAACCAATCCTTCCGATACACGGTATTATAGGCAGAAAGCGAGAGGAGAGTTCCTATGAAAAAAGTGATTCCCATACTGATGGCGGCGCTTCTGTCCATGACCGCCTGTGCAGGACAAAGTTCCCAAAGCACGGATCTGATGACCGGGATAAAGGGCACCCATGTATCCGAGGCGGAGGATATGCCTTGGGAGGGGGATGCGGCTCTGACCGCCTTCGGCCTATCCTTGCTCCGCAACTGCGCCAATGACAAAAGCACCCTTGTTTCCCCGCTGTCCGTAGCCATGGCGCTGGGCATGACCGCTAACGGAGCGGCAGGAGAAACCCTCACTGAAATGGAGCAGGTGCTGGGTCTGCCTGTGGAGACTTTAAATAAATACCTATACGCATTGTCCGCACAACTGCCCGCCGAAAAGGAGCAGGGCATCCATTTGGCCAACGGCATCTGGCTGCGGGACAACGTTGGCTTCACTCCCAAGAAGGACTTCTTGCAGGCCAATGCCGACTATTACGATGCCGCCGTGCGCTTGGCGCCCTTTGACCAAAGCACAATCAAGGACATCAACCGCTTTGTTTCCGACAATACCAAGGGCATGATTCCCGAAATTTTGGACACCATTCCCGATTGTGCGGTGCTTTACCTGGTCAATGCCCTGAGCTTTGAAAGCAAGTGGGCTCACCCTTACAAGGGCTATCAGGTAGGCAAAGGCAACTTTACCACGGAGTCCGGAGAGAAGCAGAAGACCACCTTCTTTTATTCTACGGAATATCAATACATGGAGAACGATATGCTCACGGGCTTCCTACGTCCCTACGAGGGAGGAGAGTACGCCTTTGCCGCCCTCTTGCCCAAAGAGGGGAAAACAGTGGAGGAATGCCTGTCCGCTTTGACGGGGGAGAGCCTGTACACCCTTTTGAAGGAGGCACGGGAAGAGAACGTGGAGACCTCCATTCCCCAGTTTGAAAAGGAGTATTCCCGGGAGCTTAGCGGGGCGCTGACTGCCATGGGCATGGGCAGTGCCTTTGACCCAGGACTTAGTGATTTGTCCGCCATGGGCACCATGGAAGACGGCTCCCAATTGTGTATCAGCCGTGTTTTGCACAAGACCCACATCGCCCTGACGGCGGAGGGCACCAAGGCCGGCGCCGCCACTCTGGTGGAGGTGGAAGCCGGCGCCGCCTTGCCCGAGAACGAGGTGTATCTGAACCGCCCCTTTATCTACCTGATTGTTTATACCAAAACCATGACGCCTCTGTTCATGGGGACGCTGATGGAAGCGTAAAAAAGAGTTTCGGCGCAGAAAGCTTCTCTGCGCCCTTTTTTATCCTCTTTTTTGACTCTGAGCGCCGTTTTCCCGCAGAAGGGACAGCCCCGCTCCCGTGGCCATGCCAACGGCCAGCGTAACGGCGGCATCCCCCAAGAGGGCGGGGGAAAAACTCCATTCCCCCGAAAACAGGCTCATGGAGGCAAAGGACAATAAGTAAAACAGCACACCCGCTGCGCCTCCGAAAACAGCGGGACGGCGGGCACAGGCCTTGGCGGAGAAGAAGGCGGACAACCCTGCGCCCAAAAACTTCAGCACCGCATTGACCGGGGAAACGGTGGACAGGGGCACTGCCTCCCAAAGCAGCAGCAGTGTCCACAGAGCCATGAGTAGCAGTATGACGGCGGCGGAGAGCAGAGCCCCCAAAAGCAGGGCACGGCAGGGCAGGGAACGGGACTGCCGCCGCAGAGAGGAACGTTTTTTCATAGGTACAGGCCTCCCAATGTAAACTGCTACCAGTCTATGCGGATAGCTCCCTGTACTTGCCAAGAACTCAGCAGCCCTCTGCGGCTCCCAGCAGGGTTTTTAAAATGGTCATGACCCTTTCTGCCTCTGCGGCTTGCTTTTCCGCTTCGCCCTTTACGGGATCCGAAAGCCCCAGCCCCAAAGCTGTCAGGCTTATTTCCCGCAGACCTTCCTGCAGGGGAAGCATCTGCTTCATAAAGTTGGCGTTCAGGTTGTTGGAAATATGGGCGCTGCCCATGCGGTACACGGCGGTATCCAGCACTTGACGGCTGCGGCGGGCATAGCGCATAAGCAGGGCTTCCGAACCGGAAATACAGCGGCTCTCCATCCCTTCCAGCAGCGGGGCGCTTTTCAAGCTTGCGGCCAAGAGGGACTCCGCCTGTTCCTGCAAAGGAAGGCAGGTGGTGTATAAAAGCAGGTTGCGGCACATCTCTCCGGCGGTGCGGTGGAGGGGTAGAAGCTGATGAAGATACAGGCGGGGAAAGCCTATACGGGGCGGCAGAGATTGCAGGGAACCGATGAGCTCCCGCAAAAGACCGTCAAAGCGGGTCAGGTATTTTTCCGTTACATGGCTGAGAACCGGGGGCATATGGAAGACTCTCCTTGTTTTTTAAGATACTATGCCCGCCGTAAATAATCCGTGCAAGAAAAAAGCGGCCATAAAAATGACCGCTTTTAAGTACCTGTTTGCAGCTTACTCGGCTACGTTCTCCTTCATATCGTTCTCGACACCCTGCTCCTCAACCTGAGCAACGGCGCCGCGGGCGAATACCAGACGGACTTTGTCGGGGCCGACCTGGATGTAAACCAGCTCGTCGGTAACCTTGGTGATGGTGCCGTAGAGGCCGCCAATGGTGCGGATGCGGTCGCCGGGCTTAAGGGCGTCCAGCATGGCCTTGATTTTCTTTTCCTTCTTGCGCTGGGGGATGATCATGATGCAGAGCATGACGACCATGATCAGAACCAGGGGCAGGGTAGACAGCAGGCTGGAAGCGGTGTCGGCAGACACGGCAGCCATGGGAGCGATGAGATTCAGCATGATAGAAATTCCTTTCATTCGTATCTACACTACATATTACGCCATTTGGACGCTCCCGTCAAGAACTTTAAATGTGTCATTCCTGTCAACAAATGCAAAAAAGGAAGGATTTCCCCCTTTTTGCATTGTAAAAAGTCTTTTACATGGGTGCCTGTACTTGCGGGAAAGGGGGAGCTCTGCTATAATATAAATATGAAAAAAAGAGTATTTTTGTCCTTATTTTGTTTGATGCTGCTGCTTCTGCCCCTGGTAAACGTGCTGGGGGAGGAGGAGCCGGAGAATCTGACGGATCGGTGTACCCTGACGTCCTCCCTGGAGAAAAACTATTGGTTCGCCCGCATTACCGACGATGATACGGAGAGCAAGCAGAACTTCGGGAAGAACGGCTATGTGCAGGCGGCTTGGGATGAGAGCGTCCCCGTAAGCTACCTGTATGTGGAGTGGATGACCTTGCCGGAGAGCTTTACCGTACTGCGGTATGACGGACAGGGGAACCTTCTTTCTGAGGAAGAGGGAGAGTGCAGGCTCATCAACCAGATTATCTATGCGGGGGAAGGGGTGCAGGCCATCCGCCTGAAGGGAAGCAATCTGGAAATCTCCACTCTGTGCGTGTACGGAGGGGATGCTTTGCCCTATAATTACCACGATTGGGAGGAGCTGACGGGGAAGCTGGATTACATGATTATCGCCATGCATCCCGATGACGACACTCTGTTTATGGGCGGCATTGCCCCCACCCTTTCCGACAAGGGGCTCAGGGGCACCATCGTCTATCTTGGCACCCGGGTGCGCCAGCGGTGCAACGAGGCTCTCAACGGCGCATGGAAAATGGGCGTGCGCATCATGCCCGTGCTGGCGGGGTTCCCGGACATTCCGCCGGATTACTACGATAAGTTTGAAAGCACCTTTAAAGAAGGGGATGTCACCAAATATCTGGTGCGCCTTTTCCGCCAGTATCAGCCTGAGGTGGTCTTTACCCACGATGTCAACGGGGAGTACGGCCACTGGCAGCACAAGCGCTGCTCCGCCGCCACTCAGAAGGCTGTGGAAAAGGTGGGCGATGCTTCCTATGATCCTGCCTCCGCAGAGCAGTACGGTGCATGGACGGTGAAAAAGCTGTATCTGCATCTGTATGAGGAGAATCCCATCCACATCAGCATGACGGAGCCCTTGGAGACCTACGGCGGCCGCACAGCCTTCTCTATGGCCGCAGAGGCGTTTCAGGAGCATGTGTCCCAGCTTCATACCCGCCATAGCTGCACCAACGAGGGGATTTACAGCTTAGAAAACTTCGGCTTGTATTATACGGCTGTGGGATTGGATGTGCAGAAGGATGACTTTATGGAAAACATCGATCCCGTCGCCCTGAGCAACTACGTGGCGCCCACGCCTACCCCGGAACCCACACCCGAACCTACTCCCGAGCCTACCCCGGAGCCCACGGATACCCCTGCGCCCACGGTCGCACCTACGCCTACGGAGGCGCCTCAGGTGGAAATTGCAGCGGAGACGGCGGAAGCTGCAGCGGAGGCACCTGTGCAGGCCGATTCTTCAGAGAACGGTTTAGGCTTGGTGCTGTTGATCTTGGCGGTTCTGCTGGCGGTATTGCTGCTGGCCGTGGCGGTGCTGGCCATCAAAAGGAGAAAGTAAAAGATGAAGATGCGCAAAGTGCTTTTTATACTGACGGCGGCGGTCTGCTGCCTGCTTTTGTGGGGATGCAAGGAGGAGGCGTCCCTTTTCGCCCCTACCGCAGTGCCTTCGGACAATCTTAACGCACAGCAGGAGATGAGCATCGTCATCTCCACCCCTGCCCCCACGGAGGCGCCCACCCCCGTGCCTACACCGGAGCCTACGGCAGTGCCTTCCGTGGTGCTGGGCGGAGAGACGGTGCCCCTTACCGACACGGAGGTAAAGGTGGAGTCTGAGGCGGAATTTGCCCTGCTGGAGCAGTTTTT
>CAZPCH010000067.1:0-7143 GCA_964585055.1 uncultured Christensenella sp.
ACCTTTGCATAAAGGCGATGTTGTCCAGCATCAGCGCCATGGTTTCGGGGGAGCCCGTTCCCAAAGTGGAGCAGGCGTGGAAGGTGTTTTTCAGGATGATTAAGCGCACGTCCACCCCCTGCTCTTCCAGCTTTTTATACATGGCCTCGGCATCCGCCCGCAGGGTTTCGTTAAAGTCGCAGGTCATGGTCACCGGGGGGAATTTTTGCAGTTGGGTATAGAAAATCGGAGAGACCTCCGGGTTTTTGGGGTCGGCACCGGGGGCATACATCCGTCGGATGGGCTCTGCCGCCTCAGGGGTGACGGTGCCGTCTATAATCTCATAATAGCTCCTGTCCAGACTCCCCGAAAGGTCGCACAGGGGGCTGTGGGGCACCAGACAGGCAGGAAGTCTGCTCCCCTTCTCAATGAGCCGCACGGTTAAGGAAATGCACAGATAGGCCCCGCCGCTCTCCCCCGTCAGGGAGATTTGAGACTGGGGAAACCGGGCGCACAGAGCATTGTAGGCGGCAAAGCAATCCTCCAAAGCCGCCGGGTAGGGGTTTTCCGGAGCCAGCCGATAGTCAATGGACACCACGCGGCAGCCGGAGTACTTAGCCAGCATGGAGCAGTACCCCCGTGTGGCCTTGGCAGAGCCGGACACCAGCCCGCCGCCGTGGATATACAGGATGATGTGAGGGGAGGTCTGAGACTCGGGCAGGGACATTTCCCCACGGATGCCGTTCAGGTTCAGCTTTTGGATGCGGATGCCTTTCTCCTTGGGCATAAAGGAATAGCCGATGTTGCACAGCAGCCGCACCAGCTTCCAATTGACCTTCTCGATTCCGCCGCCGAACATCACGCCTCCGGTCATGCGGCCTACCGCCTGCTTGTTCTTTGCCATCTGGGGACTGGATGCTTCCCGAATTTCTATAGACATACCCGTTCTCCTCTTGCTTTTTGGTTTCAATTTTATTATACTGACACTAAGATTTAAATGGAACACCATGTTGCACACATCCTGTCTTAAGTGCAACACATTTGCCTTATTTTGTCGCAGGGGGGGAGAGCGGACATGCAGGAAAACCAACGAGTGGTTCTCTCTAAAAAAATGCTGAGAAACGGGCTTTTAAAGCTCATGGAGACCCGAGACGTTTATGACATCACCGTCAAAGAAATCTGCGATGCCAGCGGCATCAACCGCAGCACCTTTTATCGCCACTACAACAACCAGATGGAACTGCTGGACGAGATTATCGACGAAATCTTCGGCCTGATTGCCGAGGTCAACCAGCGGGCCACCTCCAACACAAAGGACTCCCTGCTGTACATTCAGGAAGCACTGATGTTTTTCTATGTCCATCGGGAGTACGATCCCATCTTCCTCTCCAAATACTTTACCGCCGAGACCTTTTACAAAATGTTGGAGCAGGTGATGAAGGTGGGGTATGTCTCTCTGCCCGGAAACGAAAAAATGAACCCTGTGGATTTAAATTACACCATCCGCTTTTTGTGCTACGGCTCCTACAGCGTTATGCGGGAGTGGATTGCACGCAATCGAGCGGAATCCCCCGAGAAAATTGCCCAGATGATGCTCCGCCTGTGCATGAGCCCCCAGCCCACCGGGAAATAAGCCCAACAGGAAAGCAAAAAATACCGCTGCAGACATTGCGTCCCCAGCGGTAAAAGATTCATAATAACGGCTTATTTTGCCCCCGGCGGCCTTTCACGGCCGAAGACAAATTTATTTCTCCTCGTCCTCTTTGCGCCCTTTTTCCTTCCTTGCATGCACGGAGCCTAGGCAAAGAAATGCAGAGCCAAGCCCCAGCCAAATGACGCCTGCCGAAGGATGGGAACCTACAAAATGCATGATGGCCGACAGATAGAAGAGTGCCGCCGCCACATAGAAGAACGTCCCGTTAACTTTGTTTGTTTTCATCTATACTTACCTCCAAATTATTTTCTGTTTCTCTTGTACCGGTTGTTATCACAGTGGGCCAATTGATTTTTGTCTGTCAGCCCCATAGGAGCAGCAATTGAAACATCCGGCCGCCAATCCTTTTGCAGCATAAGGCCCTCTTTTTTATTCATTCAATGTTTTTTATATAAAACGCCTTGGCCGCCGCTTTTTGAAACGGTCTATAAAGCGTACCGACGATGCGGCTGCGTGGCGCATGACTGCCGATGTATGGGCAAAAGGATTACCGATGGAGTTTTCGATATTCCGTCGGCGTCATGTGATAGTATT
This sequence comes from uncultured Christensenella sp., assembly GCA_964585055.1. Taxonomy (GTDB): domain Bacteria; phylum Bacillota; class Clostridia; order Christensenellales; family CAG-138; genus RUG472. The sequence goes on from CAZPCH010000067.1 coordinate 2,228, forward strand.
TTTTAAATGCCCGAATGAAGTTCTCAGGATTTTCGTATCCCATGCCGATGCTCAAATCCGTGATGCTGTCGTTTGTGGTTACAAGCCGTCTTGCCACATACTCAAATATGAGCTTGGTTTTTAACTGAGAAAAGGTATAGCCTGTGACAGACTTAATATACCGGGAGCAATAGCCCACAGAAAAATTGAATTCCCGAGCCACATCTTCCAGCGTGACATCCGTAAAGTGGTTGATCAGATAATATACCACCCGAAAGCGGTCATCGGTCTTTGGGCTGGCCGGAAATTCCACCGGGCTATGGGAGCGAACCAGCTTGATAAAGAACACGTTAAGCAGATTGTTCAACAGATGTTTCGTATACTGGTCTTCAATCAGGCTGTCCTGATACATTTCCAGAATGCGGCTTTGTATGTCGGAATCTTCGGCAGTGTGAAACAGGAGATAGTCCTGATGGTTTGCAGAGTGCAGGCTATGAAAAAAGAAGGAGGAAACGGGATTTTCACTGCGCAGCATCAGGGAAAGCAGATCGGAAACCGCACTGGTGCTGACCCGTATTTTCATAAGAATGCTCTCATCGTCATTTACTTCCAGGGACTGCGTAGTGGACGGCGAAATGATACACAGATCCCCCTGCGTAAGATGGATAGACTTTTGAAATATGGTAAGGAGGCATCGGCCGTTTAGCACATAGAAGATTTCGAAAACCTGGCCGCTGTGCGCATAGGGGGGCATATACCGGTCATGCTTGCGAATTTCCACACCGTGGATGTAGGACGTATCAAACCGTTCTTTTTGCTCAATGGCCTCGCACAGATCCTCCCCCAGCAGCTCCGGAATGAGGATGTTTCTTTCCCGAATGACCTTCACATCCTGCGCCGCCAAAAAGGCCGCCAAAGTGCTTTCTTTGCCCTTTGCGGCATAATACGCCCGGTACAGAAGTTCATCCGAATTCAGCGCAAGCAGCTTTTGAATCACTTCCTGAGACCCCTGATTTTCCACGGCAAAACCTCCTTCAAGCCCGGTGTAGAATAGTATATCACAGGATGTCAAAAAATGACACATGAATGTGTAATATTTAACACTACATTTTTGGACGGACACCAAATAGAATTAATTTTGACAAAGGGCCTTGGATATATATCGGTATCAAAAGCGGCAAGGAGTGGTGCTATGGATGCGGTGAATTTAAAAACGGAACATATGAAGAACCCCATTGGGTTGGGGCTCTCCGCCCCTCTGCTGTCCTGGAACTGTACAAACGGCATGGGGCAAACGGCATTTGAAGTATCCGCAAACTGCAAGGGAAATGAGGTTTGGAACAGCGGACAAGTCCAAAGCGGCAGGATGCATTGCCTATATGGCGCTCAGGCCCGGAGCCGACAGAAAATTCAGTGGCGTGTGCGGCTTTGGGACGAAAACGATGTATGCGGCCCATGGAGCGAGTATGCCGATTTTGAAACGGCGTTTCTGAGCCATGACCTTTGGCGGGCCAAGTGGATAGATCCGGAAGGAAAAATAGACCCTCGGCTCCGACAGCCTGCCAGCTATTTAAAGAAGCATTTTTATGTGGATAAAATCGGAACCGCCCGGCTGTATATTACCTGCCACGGAATATATGCCGCCTATATCAACAATCGGCGTGCCGGGGAGCATGTTTTAGCCCCCGGAACCGGCGAATATCATGTGCGGCTGCCCTATCAGACAATCGATGTGACGGAGCTGATTCATCCGGGAGAAAATGAGCTCCTTGTCAAGCTCGGAGACGGCTGGTGGCGCGGCGGAAACGGTATTTCCGGTGTGCGCAATCTATACGGAACAAAGCCTGCCTTGCTCTGTCAGATGGAAATCGACGGTACCTGCATCCTGGTTTCCGACGAAACCTGGCAGGCCAGCCAGGACGGCCCCGTCCGCACAAACGATTTGCAGCTTGGAGAAGTATATGATGCCAATTTCAATTTAAAAGAATGGCACGGCGTAACGGTGCGGCCCTTCGGATATAAAAATCTGGTTTGCAGCAATTCCGTCCCCATTCGGGAGCAGGAGCGGCGGACTGCCAAGCTTTTAATCACCCCCAATGGCGAAAAGGTGCTGGACTTTGGCCAGAATATGGCGGGCTATGTGGAGTTTTCTGTTTCGGCGAAAAAGGGACAGCATATTGTTCTCACCCACGGCGAGATGCTGGACAGGGACGGCAACTTCTCCGATGAGAATATCGCCGCCGGGCGAAACCGAAAAGAGCCGCTGCATCAGAAAGTCGAATATATCTGCAAGGAGGGTTTGAATCATTATAAGCCTGAATTCTCCATCTTCGGCTTCCAGTATGTGAAGGTCGATACGGACGTCGAGATTGCACCGGAAAATTTCTTGGCTCATGCCGTCTATTCGGATATGGAAATCACCGGGACATTTACCTGTTCCGATCAGCGGGTCAACAAACTGGTGCAGAACACCTTATGGAGCCAGAAGTCCAATTTCTGCGACATTCCCACCGACTGTCCCACCCGGGAGCGCAGCGGTTGGTCCGGCGATGCAGGGGTGTTCGTGGATACGGGGCTGTATCTGGCGGACTGCTATCCCGTTTTTCGGAAATGGATGGCAGAGTTTGGTGCGGCGCAGGCCCCCGGCGGCAAACCCGGCAACATTGCCCCCCGCTGCGGCAATCCGGATTTCTTCAGCAGGCTGTTTGAAGGTTCCGCCGGTTGGGGCGATGCCTGCATACTGGTGCCTTACGCCTTGTATCGGTTCTATGGAGATACCCGAATTCTGGAAGAAAACTACGAAACCATGAAAAAATGGCTGCAGTTTTCAGAAAAACGGGCCCATGCATCAAGACCCGGGGCATGGTTTAAGAAAAACCCCTACCGAAAGTATACCGTGGATACCGGCATTCACTGGGGGGAATGGCTGGAGCCCAATACGGACATGGCGGCTTACACCAAGGAGATCTTCCTCCACGGCGCCGCGGAGGTGGCAACGGCCTATTATTCTTACAGCAGCCGCCTGTTCAGCGAGATTGCCTCCCTTTTGGGCCGAACAAAGGATGCAAAAAAATACGAAAAGATTGCCGACAACGCAAAAAATGCCTATCGCTATACCCAATTGCCGACGGGCAGAATCTCTTCCCCAAGGCAATGCCGCTACGTAAGGCCTCTGGCCATGGGGCTTTTGCAGCCGGAGGAAGCGGTGCAGGCGGCGGCGGATTTAAATGCACTGGTCACGCAAAACGGCTGCCATCTGAACACGGGTTTCCTTTCAACCCCTTATCTTTGCCGGGTACTGGCGGACTACGGGTATTCGGACACGGCATATGCCCTGCTTTTACAGAGCACCAGCCCCGGCTGGCTGTATGCGGTGGAGCAAGGCGCCAATACCGTCTGGGAATCCTGGGAAGGAAATTTGGCGGAAGCAGGAAACGCATCCCTGAATCACTACTCCAAGGGCGCCGTGGTCGCATGGCTCTTTGACGGTGTATGCGGCATCAAAATAAAGGGGCAAGAGTTGGTTATTGCCCCGAAACCGAACCGCCTGCTGTCGTTTGCCTCTGCCGAGTATGCTTCCCCCGTGGGTCTGATTAAAAGCGGCTGGAGATATTCGGAAAAGGGGTTGGAGTTTGAAGTCACCGTTCCCGCCAATGTAAACGGGAAAATCCAACTGCCCGACGGCACCGAATACACCCTTGCCGCCGGTACGCATCATTTTTGCATCAAGGAATAAAGAATGGAGGATTGTATGAAATACGATTGTTTCCGACCCGGAGAGCTTTGGCTGGACACCAACGGAAAGCCCATTCAGGCTCACGGCTTCTCCGTTTTCTACAGCGAAACGGACAAGACCTATTACTGGTACGGCGAGAATAAGGAAAAAAGCAAAGGCGGCCTTTTCAACAAGATTTGGCACTGGGGTGTCCGATGCTATGCCTCCAAGGATCTTTACAACTGGGAGGACAAGGGTCTAATCATTCCGCCCCAGCCGGAGGACTTGCAATCCCCTCTCCATCCCACATACTGCATGGATCGGCCTCACATAATTTACTGCGAAAAGACGGGGAAATATGTTGCATGGCTGAAGATCATGTGCGATACGACCAGCCAGTTTATGTCCGTTATGCAGGCGGACAGCTTCCTTGGGCCGTATGAATTCGTCCACAAGATTTATAAGCCCCTGCAGATGGACACAGGGGACTTTGTCCTGGCGGCGGACAAGGACACCAAGAAGGGGTATTTTATCTTTGACCGTCCCCACTTTGAGGTGGTGACTGCGACCCTGTCCGATACGTATACGGAGGTGGACGGCGAATTCTCCGAACATTATAAAAATATGCAGCCCCCTTTTGCACGGGAGGCGCCCACTTATTTTGAGAAGGACGGAATCCGTTATCTCTATACCTCCGGCACCACAGGCTATTGTCCCAATCCCAGTCGGCTGTGCCGCTTTACGAACTGGCACGGAGACTATGAAGATTTAGGCGACCCCTGCATCGGCGATCGGGACGGCACCAGCTTCTACAGTCAGTTCACCTGTGTGCTGAAGGTTCCGGGAACAGATTTGTATATTGCCATGGCAGACCGTTGGATGCCCACGGCCTTTGGAAAGTGGCTCACAAGAAAGGTGAATCAACGCGCCTTGGCAGGCAGCAAAGGGCAGACCCCTGCCCTGCCGGATTTTAGTCCCAAGACTGCCGGTAAGCTCTCCGGGAAAAAACAGCTTCACATTGAGAACACCTGCATCGCCCGGTATGTCTGGCTTCCCATTGAATGGCAGGAGGGAAAACCAATGGTTCGCTGGCATGACGAATGGCGCATGGAGGATTTCAAATAAAGCGGAATTGCACGGAAGCAATTGAATCATAAGGAGGCCAAAATGAAAGACGTAAAGTTCCTCAGCAAGGGATTGTTTGAAAAAGACTTCATGCAGT
>CAZPCH010000068.1:0-7100 GCA_964585055.1 uncultured Christensenella sp.
TCAACGTCACCCGCTATAAGTACGTGGCCACCTGCGTAGGCAGCATGATTGCAGGTCTGGGCGGTTTGTACTACGTTATGGACTATGCCTGCGGCGTGTGGAGCAACAACGCTTTCGGCGATCGCGGCTGGCTGGCCATTGCACTGGTCATCTTCACCATCTGGCGTCCCAACGTGGGCGTGCTGGCCAGTATCCTCTTCGGCGGCCTGTACATTCTGTATCTGTATTTGCCCACCGGCGCCAACTTCGCCGTCATGGAGCTGTACAAGATGCTCCCCTACCTGGCCACGGTCATCGTGCTGGTGGCCGTGTCCCTGCGCCGCAAGCGGGAGACCCAACCCCCCGAAAGTCTGGGCTTGCCCTACTTCCGGGAAGAAAGATAGCCACATCTCTCCTCTTCTTCTCTTTTTGGAGAAACGGTTTTCACGCCGTTTCTCCTTTTTTATGCAGGGGAATTAAAATAAGAAACAGAGAATTGTACTTAAAACATGGGCGGCGGCATGCACTGCCGACTTTGCAGCTTTTTGCGGAGGAGATCCTTTATCGTCCGATCGTTTCCAAGACCGAGCAGATTTAGAAATGCCCGTATTTGGATGTCTGTCAGCTCCACCATCATGTTCTCCAAGGGCACAGAAGCCTGCAGCGGGTATAGCATGAGCTGAACCAGAACAGCGGAATAAATTTTTGCCTCTGCCAGTGCGGTGGGGCTGTCGGCATGCTGCTGTAAATATGTCTGTTTAATGGATTCCTCCCACTTCCCCAACAAATCTACGGTATCCGTTTTGATTTTCAACACGGCCATAATTCCCCGCCGTGTCTGCTGTATGACCTTTTGCAGAGGCTGGAGACTGTGGGCTTTTGGATCCAGCATATGATTTACCAGCACATAGCTGTTTTCACGAATCTGCATTAAAATGCTGTCCTGCAAGTACTCAGCAATCTCGTATTTATCGTGAAAATAGTGGTAAAAACTACTGCGGGCAATGGGAGCGGCGTCTGCAATGTTTTGCACGGTAATCTCTCCAAAGCTCTTTTGTTCCAACAGGTCAATGAATCCCTCCACAATGGCGTTCCGTGTCCGCTCCGTCTGCTTTTCTCTCATAGCCATGCCTCCGATTGCTTTTTGCTCACTATATCAGCTTCAACGTCAATATTCAACACGATTTCCGATTATGAGACACTGTGCTCAAAATTGTCCGATTTGGGAACAAAGAGCAACGAGATGTTCCTTGCCTTGTCTCCGCTTTTTCCCATATAGTAATAATATAAAAGAAAGGAGTGTTTTCTATGGAAAAAAAGTCCCCTAAGAAGAGACGCAAAAAGCTCTGGTTCATCCTCATCCCTATCCTGCTGGTGCTGGCGGTACTGGCTCTGAACACCCACAACTTTGTATTCGGCATCAATCCCTTTGACCGCTCCGTCAAAGAAATTACTACTGAGCCCGGAGAAGTGATTCCGGAAGGCACGACCTTTGTGCGCAACAACAAGATAACTTCTTTGCACTCCCCAAAAGGCACTATTGTACGGGAAGAGTACAGCACGGATGTTTATGAAGACGGCATTGTGTACAGCAAATATTGCAACGTATATTTGCCTAATGGATATGATGCAGAGCGTGCCGAGCCTTACAACGTGGTGTACTTTCAGCACGGAAACACGATGGATCCTGAGATTTTTGCTGCCTATCCCATGAACACCTACATGGACAACCTGTTTGCCTTGGATGAAATTGAGGACTGCATCCTTGTTTTTACCACCTATTATATGGATCCGAAGGGTGACAGTAAGGAACGGTTAAGGAGCGGCTCCGTTCCTGCCGGGGACGGAAACTGGGAAGGTCTGCCGGGGAACTTTTGGATGGAGGTAACGGAGGACATTATCCCGCTGGTGGAGGCCAAGTACAACACCTTTGCCAAGGGGGATGTTTCTCCCGAAGGATTAAAGGCTACTCGAGAGCATAGAGCCTTTACGGGCTATAGCCGCGGGGGCGTGTGTACCTGGTATATGTTCCGCAATGCGCTGGAGTACTTTAAGTGGTTCAGCCCCATGAGCTGTCACTGTGCCGCCGGGCAGAGCATCAGCGTGGATTTGCCGGAGGAAGCGGCCTACCGGTATCTGAAGGAAGCTATCGATGCGCACCCGGAGCTGGACTTCTTTATCTATGCGCAAGGCGGGGGAGCCTCTGATGCCCCCAGACTGCGCAGTCAAATGGCCTACTTTGCACAGCAGACGGAAACCTTCTCCTATGGAAACAATCCTGCAGAGAACAATCTGTACTACTCTCTCTCCGATTTCATTCACTCGGATCGCTATGTACCCCTGTATTATTACAACTCGCTGCCTTTGTTCTTTCAATAATTTGGTGAGAACAAAAAGGACTTGACAATTAAAGACGATTGCAAAAGCAGTCGTCTTTTTTGCTTGCGGGAGAAGACTGATTCGGTTGTGCGGCGCATAGGCTGTTTTATGGGAAACGGTGTAAAAGTATGGCTGGTTATGGGGATGTGCGCTCTGCTGGCGGGGTGCGGGGCTGCGGAAGAAGAAACGGTGCCCTTGGAGGAGAGAAGGACGGGGCTGGAGGCGCCCAAGTATCTGGTGGTAGTGGACTGCGGCCATGGGGGCTTTGATGCCGGGGCTTCCGGGGACGATACGGGGGTGCGGGAGGACGGGCTGAACTTAGCCGTGGGACGGCTGGTGCAGGAGGAACTGGAGGAAGCGGGGGTGCTTGTGGTCATGACCCGTAGGGATGAGGAGGCCTTGGGGGACACAAAGAAGGAGGACATGGCCAAGCGAGGGGAGATTTTGTGTACGGAGGGGGCGGATGCCGTCGTTTCCATCCACATGAACCACTTTTCCGACAGAAAGGTGCAGGGGCCCATGACCTTTTATCAGGCGGGAGCGGAGGCGGGGCAGAGCCTTGCTCAGGCGGTGATGGATGCTCTGTGCGGGACGCTGGAGATTAAGAGCCGCTTAGCGAACCCCGGGAACAACTTTGTCACCCGCATCCCTCAGGCGCCTGCGGTGCTGGTGGAGTGCGGCTTTCTCAGCAATTCCGAGGAGGAGCGGCTTTTACAGCAGGAAGCATATCGGCAAAAGCTGGCCAAGGCCATTGCTCAAGGGGTACTGGCGTATCTTTCGGGAGAAGCGGGGGCCTAGGGGCGGCGGAAGGGCGGAGCCCTTCCCTTTGCTGGAGGGGCGTTTTTCGCCCCTGCAGCAAAGGGTTCGCCCTGCGAACCCGCCGCCCCGCCCCCTTTTCCAATGAAAAAAGCACCCCGAAGGGTGCGTTTTGATGTATATTCCTGTTCAGCCTACTCCAGCTCTTTTACTCTGTTCACTTTTCCAGCAAGTCTTCCACAATAAGCAGTATGTGAGCAACTTGCTCCTGCGGCAGGCGAAGCAGGGTTTCCAACAGTTTCTCTTGAACAGTGGGAACAGCAGAAGCGGGAGCAAAGAACTGGGCGGGAGTAATGTCGAAAAATTCGCAGATATAAAACAGCCCCTGCAAGGAAGGCAAAGCACGCCGATTCTCAATTTTATTGATATAGCTTTCGCTCTGTCCAAGGGACAGGCTCATGTCCCGGGCAGAGATGTTTTTCTGCATGCGCAGCTCCGTAATCCGCTGAGAAACAAAATCCTTATATTCCATACCTTCACCGCCTTTCATATCATTGTAGTATCTATCCCACTCACTTATGAGGAATTGAAGGCAATATTTTTCTTGCAATAGGGAATTTAATGCTGTATAATTAAAAAGAAGGGGGAATATCCTTCCATAAATGACAAAGGAGAACTAGGATGAACCAAAAAGCGAGAACAATGAAACGATGCATGGCACTGCTGTTGGTGGTAGTTATGTGCCTGTCCCTGATGGCGTGCAATGGGAAGAAGGAGGCCTTCGAAGCATCCAAGGCCGTATATGACAACATCTGCACTGCCTACGAAATCATAGAAGAATTTGGAAAAGATGTGTATGAGGCATGGGTGATGGGAATCTACGATGCCGATGATTTTTATGATGAAGGCGTCTATCATCTCACGTCGAAAACATCAGTAACCAAAGAAGAGCTTCCGGACGGATACGTATATGCAATCAAAAAAGTATTCGGGGAGGAAATGTACGAAGAGATAAGGGAGATCGCGGGAGTGACTGGCGATGATAAAGAAGCTGTCAATTTAGACAATTCTGGGATGATGCTTCGCTTTCTCGTAAAAGAAATGAATATGGTAAGTCTCTTTACATTTATTGTGTATATGGTGATTGGCGTTTATGAAGCTAACGGCAAAATTGACAAAGCTCGAGTTGCCTTGGATAACGCAAAAGTTCAAATGAAAGAATTAAGCGAAAAATACGGTGACTACGAACACTATTCGAGCCTGAAAGGATTTTATACTACAGCCACAGCCTTTTTCGATTACTGCCAGAATCCTACAGGTTCTTTTGACCAAATGAAAGATACGGTCAATGAGTACCAAAAGGAAGCTCGAGATTATATCAATGACCTGAACTATGCTTTCGAGGACTAAAAAAGTATAATAATGATGTAGTCTATGCTCCTGCCAGGAGATACCTGCCGGGAGCATTTTTTATTTGCTTGCTTTAGAGGGGGCGGCGGAAGGGCGGAGCCCTTCTCTTTGCTGCAGGGGCGCTTTTCGCCCCTGCAGCAAAGGGTTCGCCCTGCGAACCCGCCGCCCCTTTTCCAACGAAAAAAGCACCCCGAGGGGTGCTTATGCTTTTATAAAGGGAAAGTTACTTGGCTCCGTCCTGATTGGACTGCTCCATGGCGGCACGGCGGGCGGCACGCTTGGCTTCGGCCTCTTCCCGAGCCTTCCGCTGTTCCTCGGCTACCTGAGCGCGAACCTTGTTTTCAATCTCCTCGCACAGCTCGGGATTGTCCTTGAGGAAGATGCGGGCGTTGTCCCGTCCCTGAGCAATGCGCATGTCACCGTAGGAGAACCAGGCGCCGGACTTGATGATAATCTTCCGTGCCACGGCCTGATCCAGAATGCTTCCCTCCCGGGAGATGCCCTCTCCGTAGAGCATGTCAAATTCCGCCGTACGGAAGGGAGGCGCTACCTTGTTTTTGACCACCTTGACCCGGGTGCGGCTGCCGTAGGCATCCTGTCCGTTCTTCAGGGTCTCAATCCGCCGCACATCCATGCGCACGGAGGCATAGAACTTCAGCGCCTTGCCGCCGGTGGTGGTTTCGGGATTGCCGAAGAGCACGCCCACCTTTTCACGGAGCTGGTTGATGAAGATGACCACGGTGTTGCTCTTGCTGATGGCGCCGGCCAGCTTCCGCAGTGCCTGGCTCATAAGCCGTGCCTGCAAGCCTACGTGGGAGTCGCCCATGTCGCCTTCGATTTCGGCCTTAGGCACCAGAGCGGCTACGGAGTCCACGACCACCACGTCGATGGCGCCGGAGCGCACCAGCGTTTCGGTAATCTCCAGAGCCTGCTCGCCCGTGTCGGGCTGGGATACATACAGATCGTCGATGACAACGCCCAGATTCTCCGCATACACGGGATCCAAGGCATGCTCGGCGTCGATAAAGGCGGCGGTTCCGCCAAGACGCTGTGCCTGGGCGATGACGTGGAGGGCAATGGTGGTTTTACCGGAGGACTCAGGCCCGTAGACCTCAATGATTCTGCCCCGAGGCACACCGCCTACGCCCAAAGCCAAGTCCAAATCCAGACATCCCGTGGGGATGACGGAAATGTTCATGCTGGCGTTGGCATCCCCCAGCTTCATGACGGCGCCCTTGCCAAACTGCTTCTCGATTTGACCCAGCGCTATCTCCAGTGCTTTTTCCTTATCCAACATTTGCTCCACCGTCCTTTTCAGTATTCGTCACGGCCTTTTCTCCCCCGGTTCGGGGAAAAAGCCACAGTATTTTCCATTAAGATTATATCATATTCACGGAAGTTCGTACAGAGTTTTTATGCCCCTGCCGTAAGTTTTCTCCGCAAAAGATCCAGCCCGTTGAGTACGCTTAGGCGGCGGATGCGGCTTCTGTCCCCGGTGAGGTGCAGTTCCCGCACCTCTGTGCCCCCTTCATAGGAAAGCGCTACAAAAACGTGTCCCACTTCTTCTCCGTCAGGGCCTGCATACCCCGTGGCGGCCAGGGCATAGTCCGTCCGAGCCTTTTTGCGCATGCCTTCCGCCATCTCTTGGGCGCATTGGGCGGATACGGCGGAATAATTTTTCAGGGTGTCTGCCTTTACCCCCAGAGAAGCCGCCTTGGCGCTTTCGGCATAGGTCACATCCCCCTCCATAAAGTAGGCGGAACTGCCGGGCAAATCCACAAAGGCGGAGGACAAAAGTCCCCCCGTACAGCTTTCGGCGCAGGACAGGGTCTTGCCCTGGGCTATGAGCAGATCGTGACAGCACCGGGGCAGGGTTTTGCCTGCATCGGAATAAATCACATCCCCCAGCAGAGCGTGAACTTTCTCAATATAGGGAGCCAGAATCCGCTCCCCCTCCTCCATGGTCTCACAGCGGGCGGTAATGCGCAGCTTCACCTCCCCCGTCTCGGCGTAGGTGGCCAAGGTGGGGTTGGTCTGCCCGTCGATTAGGGGCAGCAGGGTGTATTCCACCTGCCCTTCCCCCATGCCGAAGATGCGCAGTTCCCGGGAATACAGCTTGTGGTCGCTCTTTTTCGCCAGATAAGGCGCCACATAGTCTTCAAACATGGGAATCAGCTCCCGAGGGGGCCCCGGCATGAGAACGGCGGCCTTGCCGTCCTTCTCCAGAATGCACCCCGGCGCCGTGCCCTTGGGGTTGGGCAGGATGGTACAGCCAGTCTTGGGGAACATGGCCTGCTTCTTGTTGTTAGGGGAGGGAATGCGGTTGGTTTGGGCAAAGTAGGCCACAATCTTGTCCCACTCCTCAGGATACAATTCCAGAGGCACCAGCCCCATGGCCTCGGCCACGGTCTCCTTGGTCAAATCGTCCTCCGTAGGCCCCAAGCCCCCGGACAAGAGCAGAATGTCGGAGCGGCTCAAGGAGGTCTGCACCGCCTCCTTCAGGCGGGCGGGGTTGTCCCCCACCACAAGCTGGTAGTATACATCTATGCCCGCAGGGGCCAGCCCCTGAGCTAAGT
>CAZPCH010000069.1:0-6932 GCA_964585055.1 uncultured Christensenella sp.
TTTTGTCCATGTCCGCTCCTCTTTTTTCCACGGATTCCCGCCCCGTTGACAAGAAGGAAAGACTTGTATATAATTTGTTAAAATACTTTAAATGCACGGAGTCTCTATGGTTTTCTCCTCCATGACATTTTTATGTCTGTTTCTTCCCCTCGTTTTTTTCCTGCACACCGTGGCAAAAAGCACACGGCTGCGCAATATTATACTGCTGGCCTCCTCCCTGCTTTTTTATGCGTGGGGCGAGCCTATATGGATTGCAGCCATGCTGTTTGCCACTGCGGTAAACTATCTGTGTGCGCTTTTTATTCATAGACAAAAGGATTCGAAAAAAAGAAAGCTTGCACTGGCGGCCGGTCTTGTCATCAGTCTCAGCTTCCTGTTTTACTTCAAATATGCCGCATTCCTTGTAAACTCCTTTGCCGGACTTTTTTCTCTTCCCTTTTCGGTTACTGCGCCCAAAATGCCCATCGGCATCAGCTTCTTCACCTTCCAGATTATTACCTATACGGTGGATGTTTACCGTGGGGATGCTCCGCTTCAAAAAAATCCCCTAGATCTTCTCCTGTATGTCTGCCTGTTCCCCCAGTTGATTGCAGGCCCCATCGTCCGCTACGGGGACGTTGCGGCGCAGATTGATACTCGAAAGATCACGGCTTCAGGCATTGGCAACGGATTCTTCCGCTTCACTCTCGGTCTGGGGAAAAAAGTCATTTTGGCGAATCTGTGCGGCGAAGCGTTAAACGGACTGCCTGCAACCGCCGACATGACCATGGCTTCCGCTTGGCTTTCCGCTCTGCTCTTCTCTCTGCAGCTCTACTTTGACTTTGCCGGATATTCCGACATGGCCATAGGCATGGGGCGTATGTTCGGCTTTACCTTTTTGGAGAACTTTGATGCACCCTACTGTTCCCGCAGTATCAGCGAGTACTGGCGCCGGTGGCATATATCCCTGGGCAGTTTTTTCAAAGAGTATGTCTACATTCCCTTAGGCGGCAATCGGGTACGCCGCGGCCGTTGGGTATTCAACATGCTGGTGGTTTGGATTCTCACCGGATTTTGGCACGGAGCCAGCTGGAACTATCTGCTTTGGGGGCTGTATTACGGGATACTAATCCTCCTGGAGCGTACCGTATTTAAGACGCTGGCCGAATCTCTTCCCCGAGTGCTGCAGCACATTCTAACCTTGGTTCTGGTGATTGTGGGCGTTGTTATGTTTCATAACGAAGACTTTACCCAGATGGGACAGCAGTTGGAAGCCATGTTCCTTCCGTGGTTGCGGGGGCTGACCGACCCTCAGGCCGTATATATTTGGAAAGATAACCTCGTCCTGCTTCTGGTTAGCTGTATCTGCTGTCTGCCCTTGCGCAAAAAGGCGGAAGCTTTTTGGAAGAAGCGCCGTACCCACGGTAAGAAAACGGCTCTTCGCCCCTATTTGAAAGCCGCCGTTTCCGTTTCCCTGCTTGTGCTTTCTCTCCTGTTTCTGGTTGGGCAAAGCTACAATCCATTTCTGTATTTTAGATTTTAAGGAGGACTTCCCATGATGGCACAGAGGACACGGAAAAAGCCGGGAAAAAAAATGCTATCCATTCTTTGCGGCGTCAGTTTGTTCCTGCTGGGCGTGTGCGGTGTCTATGAGCTCCTTCTCCCCAAGCAGGAAAACGAAGTGGATGCATTTGAGAACCGAATACTGGCAGAAAAGCCCGTTTTTTCATTGGCAAGCTATTTTGACGGCACCTATGCAGAGAATCTGGAAAATTACCTGCTGGATCACTTTCCTCTGCGTCAGGGAGGAATTACCTTTGCCCAGTCTCTGCGTCAAACCCTAAGCCTTGCTTCCTGGGAGGACTATGCCCGCATTGCCGATGCCACGGAAGATATCACCATGCAGAACGGAGAGGAAAGCGAGCTTTTTGATCCTGAAATGCTCCCCTCCCTTGCACCCACCGCCGTTCCCACCCAAACGCCGATTCCGACACAATCTCCAGAAGCAGAGCCGGCATCCTCCCAGTCCCCTTCCCCCGCTCCTGCCACAGCCACCCCTCGTCCCCATAAGCCGGAAGCAAATGAAGATGACTATCCGAGGGATTTGGGCATGTATACCAAAAGCGACGGCAAGGAACGTGTGGTGAAGCGCTTTGCCCGCAGTGATGTTAAAAAGGTCTGCGCCCTCTTTGACCGCTACGCATCTCTCCTCCCCGATGACGGGAATCTTGTGCTTACCTTTGTTCCCCACAGCAGTGCGGCTACCCGACTTTTGGCTCAGGACAATCCGGAGGCCATGTATTCCGATCTGGAAGCTTTCATTGAAGCCGTAACCTGCGATAAAGTATACGGGGTGTCCGCCATGGATACCCTCAGTCCCCTGCTGTTGGAAGGAAAAACCGTGTTCTTCCGCTCCGATATGCATTGGACGCCCGAAGGTGCCTACTATGTATATGCAAAGATGGTAGAGAAAGCAGGCAAGGTTGCCACGCCTCTGGAATCTTTCCAAGTGGAAAAGGAGTATCCTTTCCTCGGCACCATATATCGGGATAACCCCACCAAGCAAATGAAGGACAATCCTGACACGCTGGAGTTGTTTACGCCGCCCAACCAAGTGCGCATGATGCGTGTCACAAAGGACGGAGAAACGGAACTGCCTTTGCTGGATATGAATGCCAATGCAAGGGATCGGTACACCGTCTATCTGGGCGGCCCCGGGGGTCCGTGGACCATATTGTATTCCGATGCGCCTACGGAGGAAAACTGTCTGGTTATTACGGATTCCTACGGCCTCTGCTTTGTGCCTTTGCTTACAGGCCAGTACAAGCAGGTGCATTACTACGACGCCCGCTACTATAAGCAAAGCGACTTAGGAAAAAGCGTCTCCGAAATGATTGCCGAATACGGCATCAAAGATATTTATCTGGTGCTGGGCGTTGCTCATACCTTTGAAGACACCTACTTTGCCTACTGTTCCCGCCATCTGTAATCCTGCGCATACGAAAAAGCCGCCGAATATTCGGCGGCTTTTTATGTCGTCAATGGGTTAAAACAGCCCGATAATCGTTCCGTCTTCCAACAAGTCGATTTTCTCCGCAGCCGGTACTTTGGGAAGCCCCGGCATGGTCATAATATCGCCGGTCAAGGCAACGATAAAGCCCGCTCCTGCAGAAACCTTTAGATTGCGCACGGTAACGGTAAAGCCTTCCGGCGCTCCGAGAAGGGAAGCATTGTCAGAAAAAGAGTACTGGGTCTTAGCCATGCAAACGGGAAGCGCACCAAAGCCCAGTTCCGTAAGCTCCTTTGCCTGCTTTTTGGCCGAAGGTGCAAGCTGTACATCCGCCGCTCCGTAAACCTTTTGGGCGATGGTACGGATCTTGTTTTCAATGGTATCTTCAAGATTGTAAGCAAAGCGGAAATCATTGGGCAATTCGCACAAACGCACTGCCTCTTTGGCAAGTTCCACGCCCCCTTCTCCCCCTTTTGCCCAAACCTCAGACAGCACAACCCGCACATCCAGCGCTTTGCAGGCCTCCTCCAAGAGCTGCAATTCCGCCTCCGTATCCTGAGGGAACCGATTGATGGCCACTGCGCAGGGAAGTCCGAAAACTTCCTTGATGTTTTTCACATGCCGCAGAAGGTTGGGAAGGCCCTTTTGCAAGGCGTTTAGATTCTCTTCCCCCAGTTCTTTCTTGTCTGCGCCCCCGTGGAGTTTCAGCGCCCGCACCGTAGCCACCAGAATAACTGCATCCGGCTTTAGGCCGCCCATGCGGCACTTAATATCAAAGAATTTTTCTGCACCCAAGTCGGCGCCGAAACCGGCTTCCGTTACGGCATACTCGCCTAACTGCAGAGCAAGGCGGGTAGCAATCAAGCTGTTACAGCCGTGAGCAATGTTTGCAAAGGGTCCGCCATGAATCAACGCCGGCGTATGCTCCAGTGTCTGTACCAGATTGGGCTTAATGGCATCCTTTAAAAGAGCCGCCATAGCGCCTGTAGCCTTTAAATCCTCCGCTGTAACAGGCTTTCCCTCGTAGGTATAGGCCACCACCATAGCGCCAAGGCGCTTTTTCAAATCCGCAATGTCCTGCGCCAAGCACAAAACCGCCATGACTTCGCTGGCCACGGTAATATCAAAGCCGTCTTCTCTGGGCGTGCCGTTTACTTTGCCCCCAAGTCCGTCCACAATAAACCGAAGCTGGCGGTCGTTCATGTCCACGGCCCGTTTCCATGTGATACGGCGGGAATCGATGCCCAGCTTATTTCCCTGCTGAATATGGTTATCTACCATGGCCGCCAAAAGGTTGTTGGCGGCGCCGATGGCATGAAAGTCCCCTGTAAAGTGCAGGTTGATATCCTCCATAGGCACTACCTGAGCATACCCGCCGCCGGCAGCGCCCCCTTTTACTCCGAACACAGGCCCCAAAGAAGGCTCCCGCAATACGGCCACGGATTGTTTCCCAATGTGCCGAAGTCCGTCTGCAAGGCCTACGGTTGTGGTGGTTTTCCCCTCCCCTGCCGCAGTCGGCGTAATAGCCGTCACCAGAATCAGCTTTCCGTTGGGCTTGGAAGGCACTTTCTTGGGATCGATTTTTGCTTTATACCGCCCATACTGCTCCAGTGCTTCCTCCGGAATATGCAGTGCATCGGCAATTTTATCTATAGGCCGCAGGGATACACTCTGGGCAATTTCAATATCAGTCTTCATACGTATGTTCTTCGTTTGTAAACACGAAGTCTCCTTTCTTAATTACGGAAGCAATGGGAGCGCTCCCGAAGCGATACAGCAAATGCTCCAATCCCTCCGCATCCCAAAGGGCAATGTCCGCTTGTTTGCCTTTTTCAATGGAGCCAATCCTATGGGCTCTGCCAATGGCCGCCGCCGCATTCAATGTCACTGCCGTTAAGCATTCCTCCGGGGTCATGCGATAGCGATAGCACCCAATCTGCATGGCAAGCGGGAGACTGCTGCAGGGGCAGGAACCGGGATTAAAATCGCTTCCAAAGGCTACAGGCACCCCTGCATCCACCATTTGACGGGCAGGAGCAAAATCAGCTCCCAGATAGAAGGAGGTAGCCGGCAAACAGCAGGCTATGGTGCCGCTTTTCCCCATGGCCTGAATTCCCTTGGATGTACAACGGATTAGATGCTCGCAGGAAACCGCTCCCAGTTCCGCCGCCATGACCGTGCCGCCGATATCATCTATCTCATCGCTGTGGCACTTGAGCCCCAGCCCCAGTTTTTTGGCCGCTGACAAAATGCGCTTTGACTCTTCCGCCGTGAACACGCCTGTCTCGCAGAACACATCGCAATACTCCGCCAACCCATCCTGCGCTACGGCCGGAAGCATAACATCGGTAATCAAGCGTATGTATTCCTCACGATTCTCCTTATATTCCGGAGGAAGGGCATGGGCGCCCATGAAGGTGGATACCAGTTCCACGGGGTGATGCTCGTTCATCTCCTTCACCGCCAAAAGCATTTTTCTTTCCTGCTCCCAGTTTAAACCATACCCGGACTTGGCTTCACAGGTGGTAACCCCTTGGCGCAGCATGTCCCACAGTACCTTCGAGGCTTTCTTTTCCAGCTCCTGCCGGGAAGCGTCTCTGGTTGCCTTTACCGTGGAAAGAATGCCCCCACCTGCCGCCAGAATGTCCAAATAAGGGACGCCGTGTAGCTTCAGGGAAAGTTCGTTGGCTCTCCATCCTCCGAACACAAGGTGCGTATGAGGATCCACCAGTCCGGGGGTGGCTAAGCACCCCTTGCAGTCGATAAAAACAGCCTCGTCCGTTTTGCTTGGCTTTCCCATGCCAACATCGGTTATGATCCCGTCTTCATAGCGAATATAGGCATTTTTCAGTTGAAGAATCTTCCCTTGCTTTTTTCCGCTTACGGCAGAAGAACCTTGGGGCGTAGCCAATGTGCCAATGTTATGAAGCACTACAGCAGACATATGCTTTCTCCGTTTCAGTTCGATTTCAGCTCAATTCGGGAGCGAGGGCAAGGATTTTTGCTTCCTGTTCCAGAGCGAGCTTTTCCAACTCCCTGCATCTCTGCGCCATGGAAGCCGTAAAAGCTTCGTCTTTGATGGAGGACAGATTGATCCTCACATTCAAAAGGGCGCTGAGAATGGCCGTGCGAGCCGTCATGGCACTGACAAGGCCGTCCGACAGGGCATTCTTGTTCCCATGCTCCACCACAAAAGCCGCCATGGGGAAAATCTCCGAAGCCAATTCCGCCGTGCGCAAGGGCACCATGGCCGCTTCCTTCAATCCTTGCTGCAAAGCCGCTTTGCGGGCCGCCTTCTGCTCTTCCGTATCCTTGGGGAGTTTCAGGGCCGCCATGTAGCCGTTGAAAGAAGCGGCATCCTCATCAATCGCCTGAATAAGTGCCTGCTGGAGAAACAGCGCCTGTTCCTTCACCGCCTGCATCTTTCCATCCAGAGATTCATACCCCTTTTTCCCAAGGGTAAGACTGGCCACCATGCCTGTAAGCGAAGCAGACAATGCCCCGCACAAAGCCGCAACGGAGCCGCCGCCGGGAGCGGGGCTGTTGGAAATGGTCTCGGCGCAAAAGCCGACAATGGTCATATCCTGCAGTTTCATTACAGCCGACTCTCCAGAATCTGATCCGCCGAGAAGTTTTCGATTTGCAGGTAATATTCGGCACAGTCTACCAGCGCCTGCATGGGCACCAAGCCGATAACCTCACTGCCAACCACGTTGACGCCGTAGCGCCTTGCTTCCATCTTCACGGTCTCAAAAACACGGTACACGGCCGTGCGGGTAAAGTCCGTTAGGTTCATGCTGACCTGGACAATGTTTCTCTCCTCCAAGGCAACACCCATGGCCTTTACAAACCGGAAACCGCCGTTTATATACCGCACCTTCTTTGCAATGGCAGTGGCAATCTCCAAATTGGGGGTATCCAAATTGATATTGAAGGCCACCAA
>CAZPCH010000070.1:0-6823 GCA_964585055.1 uncultured Christensenella sp.
GCCAACCCCGCCATCATCCGCACCGTGCGGGGGCTTGGATACAGGGCGGAGTAAAGTATGCTGCGGAACGGAGAATTAAAAAGGGAACTGGGACTCTATGCGCTTTTGTCCTGCGCTTTGGGGGCGGGGCTGTATTTTGTGACCCCTCTGGCAGGGCTCATAGGGCTGTTGGGGGGACTCGTCTTTACGGGGCTGTATCTGCTCTTTGCCAGAAGGCGGTATAAAGCCATGGCGGCCTTAAGCCGTACTCTCGATGAGATTCTTCACGGGCAAAAGCAGCTCTATACGGAGGAGAGCCGAGAGGGGGAGCTGGCCATTCTCACCTCCCAGATTGGGAAAATGACCCGCAGGCTCAAGGAGCAGGCGGACTCGTTGCAGGAGGAAAAGGCCTTTTTAAGCCGCTCCATGGCGGATATCTCCCACCAACTGCGCACACCTTTGACCAGTTTGCATTTGACCGTGTCCATGCTGGGGCGGGAAGACATCCCCGAAGAGCGGCGGCGGGCTCTGCTTCGGGAGATTAAAACCTCCCTTAGCCGCATGGAGTGGCTTATAGACACTCTGCTGAAAATGGCCAAGCTGGAGGCGGACACCGTGCCCTTTGTAAAGGCGGAGATGCCTTTAAAGACCCTTATAGACAAAGCCGCCGCACCCTTGCTCATTCCCATGGAACTGCAGGGGGTGCAACTGCATATTGACTGCGGGGAGGAGACCTTTTTGGGGGATTTGCGCTGGAGCGCCGAGGCCTTGGGCAACGTGCTGAAAAACTGTATGGAGCACACCCCTGCAGGAGGAGAGATTTGGGTGACGGGGAAAAAGACCCCCTTGTTTACGGAGATTTCCGTGCGGGACTCCGGGGCGGGCTTTGCAGAAGCGGACATTCCCCACCTTTTTGAACGCTTCTATCGGGGGAAAAATGCAGGGGAGCAGAGCATCGGCATCGGGTTGGCTCTTTCCCGCATGGTCATGAGCCGTCAGGACGGCACCATCGCCGCCGCCAACGCCAAGGAGGGAGGCGCCCTGTTCACCCTCAGGTTCTATGTGTCCGTGGTGTAAGGGAAAAACTAAGGCAAACGCAAGCTTCTTGGTGTCGTAGGCTTCCCTTAATGTTTAAGGGAAGATGGAAGCCGTCAGGCTGATTGATGAGATAAGAAGGGCAACATAAAGCGAAACTTTTCTTATCCCCTCAGTCTTGCTTCGCTAACGCTCCGCAATCCAGCTCCCCTTGGCCAATCAAGGGGAGCCTGACCGCAGAAGAGGCTTGCGGGGAAAGGCGGCGGGAGCGGCCCTTGCCCTACGGTATTATAAGAGGGACAGCTTGCTGTCCCCACCTGAATTTTTCACTCTTCTCTCTTCACTGCGCCCTGCAATTTGTGCGCAAAACTTTCCCCCTGTCACGAAGCTGTCATCTTCCTTTGGTACAGTGATGGGGTAAACCGATAAAAGACCCAAAGGAGACAGAACTATGGAAATAATCCGTGCAGAACACCTGAGCAAGGTGTACGGTAAGGGAAACAATCAGGTTAAGGCCGTCAATGACGTGTCCTTTTCCGTGGAGCAGGGGGAGTTTGTGGCCATCATCGGCCCTTCCGGCTCGGGAAAAAGCACCCTTTTGCATATGCTGGGCGGGGTGGACAGACCCACCTCCGGGAAGGTGTATGTAGGCGGGCAGGACGTGTATGCCCAAAACGAGGATCAGCTGGCCATCTTCCGCCGCAGGCAGGTGGGGCTGATCTATCAATTCTATAACCTGATTCCCGTGCTGAACGTGGTGGAAAACATGACCCTGCCCCTGCTTATGGACGGGCGGAAGGTCAACGAGGAGCGGCTTAAGGAGCTGTTGGTCACGCTGGATCTGCAGAACCGCCAAAAGAATTTGCCCAACCAGCTTTCCGGGGGACAGCAGCAGCGGGTTTCCATCGGCAGAGCCCTTATGACCGCTCCTGCGGTGGTGCTGGCGGACGAGCCTACGGGAAATCTGGACAGCAAGAACAGCCAGGAGATTGTGGAGCTTTTGAAGTTCTCCAACAAAAAGTATAACCAGACCCTGATTATCATCACCCACGATGAGCAGATTGCCCTGCAGGCTAACCGGGTCATTGCCATTGAGGACGGGCGCATCCTGCGGGACACCTCCCTGTAAGCATAGGAGGGGTCTATGAACATATTCCATACCTATACCCGTCGGTGCCTGAAAAAGAATCGGGTGCGCACCATTGTTACCATCATCGGCATCATTTTGTCCATGACCATGCTGACGGCGGTGGTGGAGGGCGCCAACAGCGGCATGCAGTATTTGGCTCGGGCGGAGATGGACCGCACGGGCTCCAGCCACGCCGTTTTTTACGAGGTGCCGGCAGAGAAAACCAAGGAAATTGCACAAAACAAAGACATAGAGGATACCACAGTTTGGAGCCGGGTGGGCTGGGCGGAAATAGAGAACTCCAGCTCCTCCACGCCTTACCTGCTCATTGAGGACATGGGGTATAAAAACGGGGACAGCCTTATGCCCCTGCACCTGCTGGACGGGCGTCTGCCTGAGAATGAGGGAGAGATTTTGCTCCCCGCCAACCTGTTGCGCTATAGGGACGCCATAGAGACGGGGGCGGTGCTGACTTTGCAGGTAGGAAATCGGGCGGACAAGGAGGGCAATACCCTCGGCCAGCGGGACTATGTGCAGGAAGGGGAGACCCTTGTAAACACGGCGGAGAAAACCTACACCGTGGTGGGCATCTATGAGCGGCTGGACGCCTTTGCGGAGCCCTACGACAGCGCCGGCTTCACCGCCTTTACCTGCGGCGGCGGGCAGGGGCCCTGCATGGTCTTCTTCACTTTGAAGCACCCCTCTCGGTTCTATGACTATATGCAGGAGGACTGTCCCTTTGACTATGCCTTCTCCGCTCACAGCGAACTGCTGAGCTTTTGCGGAGCCTTGCGGGGCGGGAGCCTGTCCAGAATGTTTACCTCTTTGATGGTCATTTTGCTGTTGATTGTGGCGGTGGGAAGCGTACTGCTGATTTACAATTCCTTCTCCATTTCCGTAGCCCAGAGAACCACCCAGTTCGGCATTCTCAAGTCCATGGGCGCCACCAGAAAGCAGATTCGGGGGAGCGTGCTCTATGAGGCACTGCTTCTAAGCTGTATCGCCATCCCCGTGGGAGCGCTGGCGGGGTGCCTGGGCATTGGGGTAACCCTGTATCTTTTGCGGGATTCCTTCGGCTTTATTGCAGGCAGCACGCAAGTGCAGATGGGGCTGGCGATTAGCTGGCCGGGGCTTGCCCTGTCGGCGGTGCTGTGTTTGCTGACCACCCTGATTTCCGCCTGGATTCCTGCCCGCCGTGCCCTGCAGGTGTCGCCCATGGAGGCCATCCGCTCCGTGCGGGAGGTGAAAATCCGCCCCAGAGAGGTAAAAACGGGGAAGCTGACCTACAAGCTCTTCGGCTTTGAAGGCATGCTGGCGCAGAAGAACTTTAAGCGCAGTCGGCGGCAGTACCGCATCACCGTTTTGTCTTTGACCCTCAGCGTGGTGCTGTTTTTATCCGCCAGTGCCTTCTGTGCTTATATGGAGGCTTCCGTTACGGGAGTCACCCAGATAGAGGGCGTTCAGGAGGCGGACATCCTCTACCGCAGATGGTTCGACGAGGAGAGCATACAGGCGGGCAAGGCGGAGGAAATCTACCGGCGGCTTATGAGCGTCAACGAGGTGGAGGAGGGGGTATACTTTACGAGCCTCTCTGAGATTCTGTCCTTTGACGAGAGCAGCCTGACAAAGGACGCTTCCGCTCTGATGAAGGATTACTATGACTATGGGGAGAGTACAGGCAGTGCGTACCTGCTGTTTTTGCGGGACGAAAGCTTCCGTGAGCTGTGCAAGGCCAACGGTTTGGATGCGGATGCCTATATGAATTCTGACAGTCCCGTGGGCGTGGTGTGGAACCAGTGCACAGTAGGGGAAGAAACGGACAAGGGCAGCACCAGATATAAGCAGGTGGAGTGGATGAATTCCTTCCCCGCAAGATGCGGATACTGGCATATTCCTGAGACATTGGTGGAAAATGGGGAAGTTTGGAACCTGAACGGCATAGAGGATGGAGAGGTTCTTTATTACCGGCCGGAAACCTGGACGGGAGATGAGAGCGAGTTTAAACGAGTCCCTGCTGCGGACATTATCTCCATAACGGAACTGCAGGTGGGAGCGGCGCTGAAGGAGCGGCCTTTCTTCCTGGAGTACGCCGATGCCATCTATCTTATCTACCCTTTCTCTGCTCAAAAGACGCTGCTACCTGACTGGGGAACCACTGTCTCCTATCTGTTTAAGGCGGAGAATCATGCGGCGGCCTATGCAGACATGGAGAAGCTCATCTGGGACGGGGAGGGGTACATCAGTGACCTGACCGCCGGTCAAGAAAACGAGCGGGCCATGCTGCTGGTCATGCGGGTGTTCTCCTACGGCTTCATCGTCCTCATCAGCCTTATTGCCATGGCCAACGTCTTTAATACCATCTCCACGGGGCTTATGCTCAGGCGGCGGGAGTTTGCCATGCTCAGGAGCGTAGGCCTGACCCAAAAGAGCTTCTATAGGATGATGCGCTATGAGTGCTTGATTTACGGCATAAAGGGGCTGTTCTGGGGGCTGTGTTTGTCCTTTGGAATCATTGTCCTTATGTATAGGGTCACCATGGAGGGCATGGACACAGGCTTCTTCGTTCCCTGGGGGAGCGTAGCGGTGGCGGCAGGCAGCGTGTTTGCGGTGGTCTTTGCCACCATGCTCTATGCCGCCGGGCAGATGAAGGGGGATAACCCTGTGGACACTTTGAAGAACGAGAACCTGTAGGGAAAAAACGGCTTGCCAGCGGGGGCGTCTGCGTGTATACTGAAACAAAAACGTATGAGGAGGCGCCCCATGGGATTGGATGCCGAGATGCAATATGACGAGGAGTTTGCCCAAAAGGTGATGCAGGCCTTTGTGCGGCAGGGGATTATCGTCATGCTCCCCGCCCAGCTAAAGAAGCGGAAGGTACTGCTGGACTACCTGGCGGAGGACTTTGAGCGGGGACGCTCTTACACGGAGCAGGAGGTCAACTTTAAGATCTTGGATCACTACGACGACTTCTGCACCGTTCGGCGGGAGATGGTGGAGTTTGGTCTGCTCACCCGCAAGAAGGGCGTTTACACAAGACCCGAATAAGACGGGATGCAGAAAGAGGCTTTCGAGCCTCTTTTTTGTGTGCCTGCGGCTTTGGACGAAAAAAGAGACCCCCAAAGGGGTCTCGTGAGAGGCGGTGTTCTTAGTCCCAGATATGGTAGCCCATGAGCCAGTGCTGTTTCCAGTACTTGCTGGTGAGGATGGAGGAGCTGGTGATGCGCACCTGCCCTGCGCCGGAGCTGGCGTCAATCATCTTGCCGTTGCCCAGATAGATGCCCACATGCCCCTTGGACATGGTGCTGCCGCTGAACACCAGCACGTCGCCCTTCTTGGCCTCGCTCATGCTGGTATAGCGGGTGTACTTGGAGCAGGAGCGCCAGGTGATGGAGGTCATGTAGCTTTGCTTGACCCCTGCCTGATTGAGGCACCAGTATACGAAGCCGGAGCAGTCGAACTTGTTGGGGCCCTTGGCGCCGCTGACATACTTGCAGCCCAGCTTGCTCTTGGCGATTTCGATGAAGTTATCGATCTTGGAGCTGCTGGAGGAGGAGGGCTTCTTGGTGGTCTTGGGGGTGGCGGTGGGTTTAGCCGTGGCCTTGCCGGGCTTGGGCGTGGCCGTAGGCTTGCTGGTCTTGGAGGGCTTCTTGGTCACCTTGGGGGTGGCGGTGGCACGGGGCTTCTTAGCGTCGTCGCTCTCCAGCACCTTCAGGGTCTTGGGGCCCACGGTGCCGTCGGCGGTCAAGCCGTTCCGCTTCTGGAAGGCCTCCACGGCCTCCTCCGTCTCCGCTCCGTAGTAGCCGGTAATCTGGCTGGAATGCTCCAGATACCCCAGCTTGTACAGCTTGCGCTGAATCTCCTTAATATCATAGTTCCGCATGCCCAGCTTCAGGGTGTAGGCCTCGGCCTTGCCGGAATCCAGCAGCTCCATGGTCACAACGCCCAGACAGCCGTCGGCGATGATGCCGTTGACCTCCTGGAAGGTCTTCAGGGCGTCCACGGTGTCGCTGTCCATTTTGCCCTTGACGCTGTAGGTGGAGGACAAATACCCCAGCTTCACCAGCTTTTCCTGATACTGCTTGATTTCCTCGTTGGTGTCGCCCTTGCGGAAGAAATTGCCCACCACGTCCGTGTCATAGAGCTTTTCAAAGGTCTTGTCTCCGGCCTTGCCGTCGGCTTTCAGGCCGTTGCTGGTCTGGAAGGCTTTGACCGCCTCGGTGGTCTTTTCCCCAAAGGTGCCGGTGACGCTGGACTTGCCCAGATACCCAAGCTCATAGAGACGCTGTTGGACGGCTTCCACGTTGTCCCCTTCGTCCCCGTTCTGCATGACGTACTCCTTGGCATCTTCGCTGAACAGGGCTTCATAGGTGGCTTCCCGCAGTACGCCGTCGGCCGAGAGACCGTTGTGCTTCTGGAAGGTGGTCAGGGCTTCCTCGGTGATGGAGCCGAAATGCTCCGTGGGCTCGTCGCTGTCCATGTACCCCAGCTCCATGAGCCGCAGCTGGACGTCGGCAATGACCTCCCCGTCATCCCCCTTCTCATAGCTCTTGGAGAAGGGCGCGGGGGAAGGGGCGGGGGCGTCCGTAGATTGGGGGACGGCTTCGGGAACGGGGGTAGTTTCGGGAGAAGGGGTTTCCGCCTGCACCTGCGCAGAGGCTTCCGCCTGCAAAGATTGCTCCT
>CAZPCH010000071.1:0-6815 GCA_964585055.1 uncultured Christensenella sp.
GTTCTTGCAGAAGCGGTGGAAGGCGTCGGCAAAGTAGCTGATCTGCTTGGTTTCAAACTTCTGGTCGTGGATGTTGGTATTGTCCGCAAATCTGAACTTTTCTACGGGAATATTATCATAATTGTTCTGTTTCATTACTTTCTACTCCCCATTCTGATTCTCGGATCGATAATGCCGTAGCTCAAGTCTACCACGATGCCGGCTACCAAGCCGATCAAGGTATAGAAGGCAGACAGCAATACAAAGAAGTTGTAGTCACGGGCGGTGATGGACTGGGTATAAAGAGGCCCAACGCCGGGTACTACAAAGATGTTTTCGATAATAAGCGAGCCGCCCAGAACCGCAATAACCTCACTGATAATGGAGGGGAAAATGGGCACCATGGCGTTGCGCAGGGCATGGCGCACGGTGGTCTGGGTGCGGGTAAGTCCCTTGGTACGGGCCAGCAGAAGGAACTCGCTGGTCAGCACCTCCGTCAGCTCCGCTCTGGTGAATCGGGCATAGCCGGCGATAGAGCCCAGAGACAGGGCAAGGACAGCAGGAATCATGCTTCTAAACATGTCCCAGGTAAAATAATCCGTACCGGAATTCATTACCAGGGGGAACCACTTGAGTTTGAAGCAAAGGAAATACTGAATCAAAAAGGCGTACACATAGCTGGGCACGGAGACCAGCACCATAACGCCGGTGGAAATAAGGTGATCCTGCCACTTGTTCTTCTTCAGCGCCGCATAGATGCCCAGAATCAGGCCCATAGGCACGGCAAACAGGGCGGAATAGGAGTTTACCAAAATGGTAGCGGGAAGCTTGCTGAGGAATACAGTCAAAACATCCTGCATGGGATACAGTTTTTCCGAAACACCCCAATTAAGCCCGATAAGGCTTCGGGTCAAAAAGTTCCAATATTGTTCTGCCAGCGGCACAGCCGAGCCGTCCGGCCGCAGAATACCCTGGCGCACACGCTGCTGGATGAGCAGATCCGTATCCTTGCCGAACTGCGCCACAACCTCGTTGGGCAGCATGCGAACCAGCAGGAACGCCACGGAGATGATGATGTAAAACGTCAGTATGGCCAACAGCAGACGCTTTACGACGTACTTAAACGTGCTCATAACGGTTTTCTCCCTATGATTTTTATCACAGGATACTTCTGAAAATTGAAATACTCAGTAGGCGATGGCCCAGGAATTTCCCCTCAAAAATACCTGCCCTGTGAATTACGCCGCCTATGCAGCGAAAGTGCATGGCTATGTGATGCCACTGCAACCCCATAAAGGCAAAATGATGAAAAGCGCTTCTTTAAGTCAACCCATTCAGACTTAAAAAAGCGTCCGATGCTTTGCCTTTATATAAGTACCTGGAATAGGGGACAAAGCCCCTATTCCAGAGTACCATACTATTTCTTGCCTTTTCAGGCAGACTGCTTAGGATTAGGTGTAATCCAGCTCGCCGTTCTGAGAAGCTACATACTCAGCCCACTCAGCATCGCTGTAGTTGAAGGTCATGTAACGGAGACCGCCGAAGCCGACGCCGTACATATATTCATCGGAGTGATACTGAACCTGCTGACCCACCAACTGAGCGGAGGAGTCGCCGGAAAGGGGAATGAAGTCGTAGTTGAGCAGGACGGCACGCTCGAAGTTGCCCAGGATCTGGAGACGGGTCTCGGGATCGTTGTCGGCGCTGCCGCAGGAGAATTCCTTGGTGTTGCCTTCTGCATCGACGATGACGCAGGGGATACCGTTCATGATGCGCTGCCAGTTGTAGACGGAGGTGGTCCAGGCAGTGCCGTCAAGCTCGATGGTCAGATCTACGGTCTGGTAATCTACGCAGGGGTCATACTGGAGGTTGCCGCCGTCAATGTAGACTTCCATGAGGTTGAAGGGATCCAGCTCGGAACCGGAGAAGCCGACGTAGAAGAGCATGTCGACCTGGTTGTCCTTGAGAGCATTGCTGAAGTTGTCGCCGATGGTGTCGTCACGGGTGAAAGTCAGCTTGCCTTCCAGCTTGGTGCCCTTTACGAGCTCCTGGTAGTTGTTGATGATGAACTCATAGCCGTTGTTGTAAATGGAAGAGGTGGCAGTGGGCAGACCGATGCAAAGCTCGACCACATCGTCCTCGTCCATGAGGCCTTCGGCGATAGCACGGTCATAGGCTTCGTCGAACTTCTGCTTGGCCAGATCGGGGTTGTAGCCGGTGATGGCGTTTACAGCCTCGTCCAGATCGGCGTAGAGCTTGCCTTCGCCGATATCGTCGGCAACGTCCCAAACCTCAGCCAGAACCTGCTTGGCGATGTCGGTGCTGCGGTAGCCCAAACCGGCCTCAACGTCCACGATGTGCTGGTTGGACATCAGACCGAAGGCGGGCAGACAGGTAGGCATGGTGGCCAGGGAGAACTCGGTACGGTTCATGCCGTAGCACATAGCCTGACGGAACTCAATCAGAGTGAGGATGGTCTTGTTCTTGTTTTCGCCGGCGGCAGCCTGAGTCTTCTCAAGAGCTTCCTTGCTGGGGTTGAATACCATGCCCCAGATGGAAGCGGATTCGCTCAGGTAGGTGTAGTCGGACATCAGGTAGGTGCTCATGTCTTCCTGCTGGAGGCCGTAGGTATCCAGTTCGCCGGAGATGAGCATCTGCAGACGAGTGGCGGCTTCGGGTACGCAGTGGATGACAACGTCGGTGCACTGATAGTAACCGTCTTTTACATCGTAGAAGTTATCGTTGCGGACATAGTGGATTTCCTTGTCAGCCTGGAAGGACTTCATGATGTAGGGGCCGTAGGACTTGGTGGTCTCGGCGGAGGTGCCGTAGGTGTTGGTGTACAGACCCTCTTCGTCAACGCTGGCCAGAGAATCGTACAGCTCGGTGTATACCAGGTAGCCGTCGGGCATGCCGTACTTGAGCTCAAAGCCGGAAGAGGGGTTAATCAGAACGTAAACCAGCTCGTAATCGGACAGAGCGAAGATACCGACTTCGGAGAAGTCCATGGCAGCGTAGTTCTGGCCCAGGAAGCAGCACTCCTGCCACTCAACGTAAGCATAGTCGCCTTCGGCAGCGGCATAAGCTTCCACGTCTGCATATTCGTGAAGCTGAGCAACGATGTTCTGGAGAACGGCCTTAACTTCTTCGGTTACGGGAACGTAGCCGGACTCGTTGGTGTTGGCAACGATGACGTCGTTCCAAAGCTGCGCATTGGCTTCATTGAAGTAACCGTACTCGTAGTAGAGACCCAGGGGGTTGGAGCTCCAGTTGCTGCCCATATCGGGGCCGAACCAGACGTCGCCGCCGTTTACGGTGAGCTGGCCTGCTTCATTGGCTACGAAAGCATCGTCGGTGTAGTAGAGGCTCAGATCGTCGGAACTGGCAGCAGCCAGCAGGTTGCCGTAAGCATAGCGGCCCTGCTTCATGTAGCTCTCGGCGTTCCAAATCTGGACGGAGCCGGAGTACAGGGAGTCGCCGCGGAAGTTCTTGGCAACGGGGTCAAGGAGACGCTTGGCGGACTCAACGAAAGAGTTGGCATTGATGGGGGTGCCGTCTTCCCAAGCCAGATCCTGACGGAGAACCATCTTCCAAACACGGGCGGTGTCGCCTTCAGCGATGCCGTACTGGCCGACGTAGTCAGCGGTGATGTCGATGGGCTCTTCAGCGGCCATGGAGGGGACGATAGCAAAACCGGTCTCATCCTCGTTGTAGTCGAAGCTATACAGACTGTCACTAACGTAGCTCATGATGGAGCTGGAGGTGGAAGTCTGGTAGGTGTGGGGATTCCACAGGGTGGGGAACTCGGTCAAGTTCGTATCATAGGTGTAGGTAGGTGCTTCCGGCTCCTCGGTGGGCTCGGCGGCGGGCTGATTGTCCGCAGCGGGGGCCTCAGTGGGTTCGGAGACCTGATTGTCGGAATTGCTGTTGGAGCAGGCAGCCAGAGCAAATACCATAGCCAGAGCCAACAACAAAGCAACAAACTTCTTCATTTGGGTTTCCTCCTTCTGAATTTCCATTTATTCGGGTTCTGTTTAAAAGTCCGGAATAAACATGGTGATATTTTAGCGCATCTTCTTTCTTTTGTCAAATATATTGTTGCATTCCGCCGGTTTTTCATGCAACGGGCAAAAAGCGCCCAAATTCCGCAGGATTTTATATTATATGATGAAGAAACGGAAAATGCGCCGCCGAAAAAGCGCTTTTTTTGCGCCTGCGGAGGCGGGGGCATGCATGCATAAAAAGGACGGTTTATGCATGAGCGGGGCGGGGGGAGGCTTTTCGGTGCTGAAAGCGGAGTACGGTGGCGGAGGAAGTGAAATTTGCGCTTTGCGCAAGTGAAATATGGCGAAGCC
Source organism: uncultured Christensenella sp. (assembly GCA_964585055.1). Taxonomy (GTDB): domain Bacteria; phylum Bacillota; class Clostridia; order Christensenellales; family CAG-138; genus RUG472. The sequence continues at coordinate 4,335 of CAZPCH010000071.1, forward strand.
ATGTGAAATATTGCTTCGCAATGTGAAATCTGCCTTTCAGGCAGGTTCTGGTTGGGACGCTGTGCGTCCCTTCTATTCGCTTATCCCCTCAGTCTTCGCAATCGCTCAGACAGCTCCCCTTAAACATTAAGGGGAGCCATGCGGGGTAAAGGGGCTTACAGCATATTCAGCTTTTAGCGAGGCAAGAGGCTTCTGCACTATTTCAGCTCCCTTAGTGCACAACGGGTTTACTGCGTAAACCCGTGAGAGCTGGATTGTGACTGAAGCGATAGCGGAAGGAACAAGACTGAGGGATTGACTTGATGGCGGGACAAACAGGTTAAGTTTTCCGCCAAGCGTTTTCTGCGTGGTATAAGTCAACCCCTCAGTCAAATCTCACTTTGTTCGATTTGCCAGCTCCCCTTACACAGGGGCGCCATGCGGTATAAGGGGCATATGCGTCTAAAGGCAAAGAAATAGAAAGACTCTTAGTTGCTTTTGCTTTTAAGCGCACAAAATACTTGTGGCGCATGGCTCCCCTTATTGGGTAAGGGGAGCTGTCACCGAAGGTGACTGAGGGGATAAGTAGAACCCGCTTCCTCTCTCTCAACCCCTCAGTCTTGTTCCGCCGCCACGCATCCCGGCCTCTTGATTCGCTAATCATGGAGCGGGGCGGGGGCGGCGAAGGGCGGAGCCCTTCGCTTTGGGCTTTGCCCAAAGGGTTCGCGAAGCGAACCGCCGCCCCCCGCCCCCGCTTTTCCCGCAAAAACCGCCCCGAGCAGGGGAGTCTTCTCCGCCAGGCACCTTTCCTCCCCCGCCCCAGCATTCCGCCTTGCAGTGGGAGCAAAAGCGTGGTATAATAGTATGTTTCATTGTAGTCTGGAAGTATGCCCTTTCTAAGGGGACTTCCTGTATGAGAGGAGAAAGTACATGGATTATTCCGTTTCCAATATCACCGTTATGGAGGGGCTGGACGCCGTTCGTATGCGTCCCGGCATGTATATCGGCACCACGGGCCCCAAGGGGCTTCATCATCTTCTGTGGGAGATTGTGGACAACGCCGTAGACGAGGCCGCCAACGGCTACGCCAACGAGATTGCCGTCTCTTTGAATCGGGACGGTTCCGCCACGGTCAGCGACAACGGTCGAGGCATCCCCGTAGGCATTCACGAAAAGCTGGGGGTCTCGGGGGTGGAGGTGGTCTTCACCCAGCTTCACGCAGGAGGCAAGTTCGGCCACGATTCCTACGGCTACTCCGGCGGTCTTCACGGGGTGGGCGCCTCCGTAGTCAACGCTTTGAGCCGCTGGGTGACGGTGGAAATCTGCACCCAGAACCGAGCCTACAAGCAGGAGTTTGCCAGCGTTACCAATCCTGAGACGGGGCACATCACCTCGGGGCATCCCCTGTACCCCCTGAAAGAGACGGGGCGCACCCGCAAGCAGGGCTCCACCATCACCTTTATGCCCGACGATCGGGTCTTTGAGACGGTGAAGTTTGACTTTGACACCATCTCCAAGCACCTGCGGGAGCTGGGGTATTTGAACCGAGGGGTCAAGTTCACCCTGACGGACAGCCGAGGCAAGGAGAAAAAGGAGGCCGTTTACTGCTTTGAAGGGGGTCTCAGCGACTTCGTCCGCTATTTGAACACGGACAAGACCACCCTCTACGATCCCCCCATCCACATCTGGGGCAAGAGCGGAGACATTGTGGTGGAGCTGGCCGTCCAGCATAACGACGGGTATACGGAAAGCCTCTTTTCCTATGTGAACAACATTCCCACCAGCGAGGGCGGCACCCATGAAACGGGCTTTAAGGCCGCCTTTACCAAGGTGATGAACGACTGGTGCCGCAAGAACGGCCTGCTCAAGGACAAGGATCCCTCCCTGTCCGGAGACGATTTCCGTGAGGGCTTAACCGCCGTGCTGTCCCTGAAGATGCGGGACATTCAGTTTGAGGGGCAGACCAAGACCAAGCTGGGGAACACGGAGGCTCGCCCCGCCGTGGAAGCGGTCATCAATCAGGAATTGGTGCCCTATCTTGAGAACATCAAGAACGCCGAAGCCGCCGCCGCCATTGCGGATAAGGCGTTAAAGGCCGCCAAGGTTCGCGCCGCCGCCAGAAAGGCCAAGGAAAACGCCCGTGAAAAGAACAAGCTGGAAAACGCCCCCTTGGTGGGCAAGCTCTCCAGCTGTACCGGACGGAACTATGCGGAAAACGAGCTGTTCATCGTGGAGGGCGACTCCGCAGGCGGCTCCGCCAAGCAGGGACGTGACCGCCGCTTCCAGGCCATTCTGCCCCTTAGGGGAAAGCCTTTGAACGTGGAAAAGAAGCGGCTGGAGCAGGTACTGCAGAATGAGGAGTTCCGCTCCATCATCACTGCCCTGGGCACGGGCATCGGGGAGGACTTCAACATTGCCAATCTGCGCTACGACAAGGTCATCATCCTGTCGGATGCGGATCAGGACGGCGCCCATATCCGAGCCATTCTGCTGACCTTCTTC
>CAZPCH010000072.1:0-6780 GCA_964585055.1 uncultured Christensenella sp.
GAGCTTGGAGAGAACCTCGCCGGAGGACATGCTCAGCAGCTCGACCTTTACGCCGGTCTGCTCGGTGAATACGTCGAACAGCTCCACGTAGCTTTCGCTGGTGGCAACCACCTTCATAGTGCCGGAGATCTCGGGAGCGGGCTCCTCGGTGGGCTCGGCAGCGGGCTCTTCGGTGGGCTCGGCGGCGGGCTCCTCAGCGGGAGCGTCGGTGACAACGGGAGCCTCAGTAGGATCGGAAACCTGATTGTCAGCCGCAGCGTCATTGTTGGCACAGCCTGCGAACATGGACAGAGCCATGAGCAGTACCAGCAGTGCGGACAAATATTTCTTCATTGCTTTACATCCTTTCATGCTTTCTCTGTGTTTTTTGCACAGACAAGTGGCAGTTTACCATCAAAAAAATCTATTTGCAAGTCTCTTTCTTTCATATCGGATATTTCTATCGATTTTCACACTTAATCGGTTTTTCAAATCGTATTTCATCGGAGAAGCAGATGTATATGGGGTGCGCAAGGGGGGGGCGGCGGAAGGGCTGTGCGAACCCGCCGCCCCCGCCTACCTGCTTTTTCCTCTTCCCCTTTCTCAGTCCAAAGCGTAATCCCACTTTTCCGTATGCACAATGGAGCCGTCAATGGCGTTGATATACAAAGCCTCTATCAGCACGTTTCCCTCTGCCCGCTGCTTTAGGGGCCATTCGTCCCCCTCGTCAAAGTAAAAGACCCAGCAGGGCACTGCATAATAATCCTCGCTGTCCGCCTGCCGCAAAATATGACAGGTCAGCACCGCCTTATATACGCTGTAGGTATACCCATAGTCCTCATTATAAGGCACCAGACACCAACCAAAGGCTTGCTTCGCCCTTTCCTGCACCTGCTCCCAGTCCAAAAGCTCCACTCCGGAGTTCTCCAGCCTGAGTATTTCCTTTGGGTTCCAGTAGCTCAGCCTTTGCACCCCGTCCCCGTTGACAAAAAGGGTCAGCTGCTCCTCCATTATGCGCTTGTTGACCATGTACCCGTCCCCCTCTCCGTACTTGAGCCTTTCCGAGGGGCGCACGCTCGTCAAAAGGGGATAACCTCCAAAGTCCCGCACATAGGTCAGCGTCCAGCCGGCCGTCAGGGGGGTATGTTCCCCTGCGTATACGTTCTGTTCTTTGGCAGTCAGCAAGGAAAAGCCCTCCATGTCCAGGGTCTTCAGCATCTGCCGCCCTGCCTGTTCCGCAGCTTCCAAAGCTATATCCGCCTCCTGCCAGCGGTAGCCGGGGTTTTCCTCCACGAAATCCTTTCCCGCCATGACTTCATACTCCTTTACCCCTTTGAACACGGTCAGCCCCGTCTCCCACAGGGTAACGTTGGCAACGCTTCCGTCCTCAAGGGTATACGCCCCCTGAAAAAAAGGCTTCACATCCGAATAATCCGTCACCGGGCGGCTGTCATGGCTCTCCGGTGCGGCGTCCATCTGCTCTTGGAACCACGCCATCTGCTCCTTGATCTCTTCCTCGGTGAACACGGTGTCATCCCCGTCTCCCCGCTGGTTCTCCGGCAGGCTCTGCCGCTCCTGCTGCTCGGACACCGTTTCCATATAGTCTTCCATGCGCCTTTTCCAGTCTGCCTTTACATCCCCCAAAGCCTCCAGACGAACGGGCTGAGCGGGCAAAAAGGCTTCCAGCAGGGCCTGCGCCTCCTCCCCCGTAAACTCTTTTTCCCGCAGGCTGTACACGGGGTACATGCCGTCCTCCTTTTGGGTGACGTCCGCCTCAAAGCGCAAGGTCAGCTTGTCACTGACGGCATAGGTCTCCTCCCACCGTGCGGGAAAGTTGTATACTCTTGTCACCTCCGTAGGCACGGGTGCTCCGGGCATCACGGTAGGCTCCGCCGAGGCGGCAATCTTCTCCTCCATGACCTTGTCCCCCCGGTTGATGACAATCTCCTCTTGGGGCGTAGGCTGACAGGCGGTTAGCAGACAGCACACCGCCAAGAGTATAACAAAAATCCCCCTTAACCTTCTCATGCTTCTCTCCTCCGTTTTTTGTTTCATTGTAGCATCCGCTTGCAACAGAAAGGTCACAGGAGTATGAACAGGATGTTAAGAATGGGATTTTTTCTTTGCTTTTATGGATTTTTTAATTGAACCCAAAGATTCTGTTGGCAATGTGGTACAAAGCGATGGACAGCCGCCGTCCCGCCCTGGTTTTCATACAGGTGCCCCAAGCCAGAATCCCCCGCCGCAGTTTTTTATACAGCCTTTCGTCCAGCTCACGGAAGGACTGCCACAGCTTCTCCCGCTTCTCATAGTTTTCCACCGTATCGCTGATGGTAATCATCATGCAGGTCACGGCGGTGATAATTTCCAGGTAGTTAAACATGTACGCCCCCGCCCGCCGATTCTCCACTCGCAGAGGATTCACCTGCTCCGCCATCAGGCGGTTGACCAAAAGCTGCTGGTCGATGCGGCGAATCATGACGGACTCGTGGACGGACTGATCCTCCCGCCCGATAAAATAGTGGTACAGGTTGCAGGGCAGATAGTACATGGTCTGCACCTTGGCCATGGGCACATACACAAAGAGGTTGTCCACATAGAAGGTGTGCAAGGGCAGCTCCATGCCGCTTTCCCGCAGCAGGGCCGTGCGGTAGACAATGGCGTGCATGAGCATATATTGACCTATACGGAAGCCGTGGGTCTGCTCCCAGCCCATGACCCGCCTGGTCGGCAGGGCGTTTTCGTAGGAGATGACCCGCTTGTGCTCCACCCCCACCTTGTCATAGATATAGTTGCACACCACCATGTCCACGGGACTTTCTTGCCCCCGCAGATAGGCCATGACCTCCCCGAGAGCCTCCTCCCCCAGCCAGTCGTCGCTGTCCACCACCTTAAAATACTCCCCTTGAGCCTCCCGAAGCCCCGTCATGACGGCGCCTCCGTGGCCTCGGTTTTCCTGATGGATGGCCCGCACGATTCCCGGGAAGCGGGCGGCGTATCCGTCGGCTATGGCGGCGGTTTCATCCTTGGAACCGTCGTCCACCAGCAGAATCTCCACATCCTCCCCTCGAGCGGTGAGAATGCTGTCCACGCACTTTTCCATGTAGGCGGCGGAATTGTAGCAGGGTACGGCAAAAGTAATCTTTTTCACAGCGGCTCCTTTCCATCGATTGCGTTCATGTATGCACCGGCCTGCGGCGGCAACGCTTCCATATTACAAGCGCTCCGCCAAATCCATGGCGCGGCGCACCACGGCGTCCATATTATAGTAGCGGTACTCCCCCAGCCGCCCGCAAAGATGGAGGTTGGGATAGCGGGCCGCCAGCGCCTCATAGGCTTCGTACAGCTTTCGGCTTTCCTCCGAGGCAATGGGGTAATAGGGGGTGTCCGCCTCCCCGCAGGCCTTGGGATATTCCCGAAGGATGGTGGTGCAATTACTCTCTTCCCCCGTTAACTGCTTGCACTCGGTAATGCGGGTAAAAGCCTCGTCCACGGTGTAGTTCACCGTGCCGCAGGGCTGAAATTGCGCCTGCTCCAAGGTCTCAAAAGCAAAGTCCAAGGTGCGGTAAGGAAGCCGCCCCAGCCGATAGCCAAAGAGCCCGTCGATGGTGCCCGTATAGACCACGTCCCCCGAAAAGGCCTGTCCCTGCACATACAGCTTCCCGTCCTCTTTGGGCTCTATATCCGCCGAGCCCCCGCATTGTACGGCGATGTTGGGATGCTCCAGCATCCTTTCCACCATGGCCGTGTATCCCTTGTCGGGCATGCCCTGCCAGGTGTCCAAAAAGTACCCGTCCTCCCGGCCAAGGCGCACGGGCACCCGGTTCAAAGCGGACACGTCCGCCTGTTCAAAGGGTACCCCCCACTGCTTCTCCGTATACCTGCGGAAGATGTTTTCCCGTACATAGACCCCCACCTTGCGGATCTCCGCCTCCGGGCTTTCCAGCAGGTGCTGTAAAGGTATCTGCTTTACATTGGGGAAGGCCTGCTTTAGCTTCTCCTCCAGCACGGGGGCTTCCTCCGGGAAGGCCAGCTCCAGAGAGGTAAAGTTAAAGGGTACGGGAAGCATGGTGCCGTGAACATTGGCCAGCACCCGATGACGGTACGCCCGCCAGCCCGTATAGAGGGAAAGGAGGTCAAAGACCTCCCTGTCGTTGGTATGAAAAATATGAGGGCCATAGACATGCACCAGCAGACCCGCCTCGTTGGGGCAGTCGTACACACTGCCGCCCACGTGGGCCCGCTTTTCCAGCACCAGCACCCTTTTCCCCTTTTGCGCCAAAAGCCGAGCGGCCGTTGCCCCGGCCAGCCCGGCTCCCACGATGATGGTATTGACTGCGTCCAACCTTGTTTCGTTCATGGAGTCTCCGTTTCCGTTTTCTCTTCTTTGTCGGGCTCATTCTTAAAAATCACCCGGAATATGGGGAAAAACACCCAGAAGGAAATGGCGCAGTTGATAATCATGGTCACCACATCCGCCAGCAGTTCCCCAAAGGAGCCCAAGGCCCAGGTTTCCATAAACAGGCGGTAGATGGGCGCCTTATATAGTCCCTGCAAAGCAGAAGCCCCGATGGTGATGATCACATAGGCCAGCACATACCAGCCCGCCGCCTTCCAGACGCTGCCGTTGGAGCGGAAGGTAATGTTCCGCTGTCCGAAGAAGTTGATGACCTGGGCAATGGCAATGGTCAGCTGCACCGCCAGAAAATAGGCAAGACCGCCGCCGCCGCCGGATTCCAAGGCCCCTGCGCCGTAGTCAAACATGTAGTAAGGCGTCCCGTTGAAGTTGGTGCCCATATGCCCCACCTGAAAGTGGATATCCACCAGATTGGTCATACCAAAGAGCCGCTTAAACAGGGGCATCAGCACAAGCTGAAGCACCGTAACCCCGTTGCTGACCATAAAAAATACCAGAAACTGGGCAATGGTGGGGTGCTTGGTTTTAAAACCGTTCCAAATCCTTTTGCATGATTCCATCATACTGCTACGCATCCTTCCGTAGTGTCTTCAACTGCCTGCGTCCTTGGAAAAAGCCCTTCACCAGCCGCCCCAGCCCCTTAAAAAAGTGCCCGTTGGCTGCGGTGAGAATGCCCTCGGCCATCTCCATATTCACCATGCCCACCATGAGCTTTGGAATGCTGCGAATGGGCATTCCGTAGATGCAGAGCAGGTTCAGATTCGGCTTCTTAGCATTCTTTACCTTGTAGGAAAGGAACTTTCCCACCAAACGGCACAGGGGATTTTTGCACTGAGCCATATAGCTCATGGGGCTGTTCCAGCCCATCTCCCCTGCCTCGGGCTCGGCGGGTACAGGCCTGCCCAAAAGATAGGCAAAGTCCTTTTCGGTGACCTTATCCGCCTGTCCGTCCCGGTATGCTTGGGGAATGCTCTCATAAGGGGCGGGCGCCTGGGTGCCCTCCACAGATACTTCCCCCTCCAGACGGATATCCCGGCTGGATGCGCCGATCAACAGGCCGTAGGTGCCTGCCTCCCTTTCAAAGGCTCCGGTCTTCACGTTGAAGTAACGGAAGGTCTTATCGTCGAAGGAAATGGTGACCCGCTTACTTTCACCGGGCTGAAGTTCCACCCGCACAAAGCCTTTCAGCTCCTTTTCGGGACGGAACACTTCTTCGCTCCTGCGGCGCACATACAGCTGGGCAACCTCTGCCCCCCCACGCTCGCCTACGTTGGTCAAAGTAAAGGATACGCCCTTTTCTTCTACGATAAGCTCTTTGTAGTCAAAATCAGTATAACACAGACCGTGGCCAAAAGGAAAGCAAACTTTCTTTTTAACCGTATCAAAATATCGATACCCCACATACAGGCTGTCCCTGTACTGCGCATGGGCCTTCGTTTCCGGATAATACGCCCCATTGGGCACGTCCTCCAGCCTTTCGGGCCAGGTTTCCCCCAGCTTGCCGCAGGGGTTCGCCTTTCCCGTCAGAATCTCGCTCATAGCGGCGGCACCCGCCTGTCCAAACAGGTATCCCTGCACAATGGCGGGAGTCTTTTGGGCATAGGGCAGTTCCATGGGCGCTCCCCCCGTCAGAACTGCCACGGTGTTGGGGTTCGCCTCCAACACCTTTTTCCACAGGGAAAGCTGGTTCTCCGGCAGGGACATGGTGCTTCTGTCCAGCCCCTCCGTTTCCTCCGCCTCCGGCAGGCCTAGGTGCAAAAGAACTATCTCCCCCCGCTTGGCCAAAAGCAGGGCTTCCTCCTCCAGTTTTTTATCCTTTTTCCCGTCCCTGCAAAAGCCTTGGGCAAAGCCCGCAATCTTTATCCCCGCCTTTTCGTAGCACGATAAGGGAGTATCCACCCGGGTGGGGTTTACCAAACTGGAGCCTGCCCCCTGAATGCGGGGAGTCTTGGCAAAGTCTCCGATGACGGCCGCCTGCACGCCCGGCTTCAGCGGCAGTAGGCTCCCCTCGTTTTTCATCAGGACAATGCCCTCCAGCGCCGCCTTTTTGGCAACAGTGTGGTGGTCTTCTAAGGTGTAGGGAACCGAAGCAGGCTTTTTCCTAAGGGCAATGGTCAAGATCTCCCCAACCCGGCGGTCAATCTCCTCCTCCGTCAGCTCCCCCTTCTCCACCGCCCTTACCAGCTCCTCCGCCGAATCCAGCACGGGGCCGGGCATTTCCAAAGTGGAGCCTGCACGCACCCCCGCCACAATGTCGTTGGAGCCGCCCCAGTCCGTAATGACGGCACCCTTAAACCCCCACTCCTGCCGCAGTACGGTGTTCAAAAGCCAGGGGTTCTCGTTGGCATAGGTTCCGTTCACCTTATTGTAGGAAGACATGAGGG
>CAZPCH010000073.1:0-6772 GCA_964585055.1 uncultured Christensenella sp.
CCGCTCCGGGGGGAAAGTCTGCGTATCTGTGGAGCCTTTTTGAAGGAGACATTGACTTAAGCTGTTGGGAACTGCACCCCCACCGAACAATGCTTATGGAGGAAACCTTCCGCCGTCTTAAGGTGCAGGCTCAGTGCACACAGCGGGATGCCTCCCTCCCCTACCCGGAATACCGGGAAACCTTTGACGGCGTTCTGCTGGATGTGCCCTGCTCTGGGCTGGGACTGCGGCTGACCAAGCCGGACATCGGACTTCATAAGGAAGAAGAGCAGGTGCAATCTTTGGTTAAGATTCAGGCGGCTATTCTTAAGGCCTGCTGTGCCTATGTAAAGGAGGGCGGCGTGTTGGTATACAGCACCTGCACCCTGAGCAGGCGGGAAAACGAAGATCAGGTGAAGGAATTTTTAGACGCCCATCCCGACTTCCGATTGGAAGAAGAGCGTCAGCTATTGCCGCCGCAAGACGGGCTGGGAGGATTTTATATGGCGAGGATGAGAAGATGTATGTAACGGACATGACCCTGTCGGATCTGCAGCCTTTGCTTCAAAGCTGGGGAGAGCCCGCCTTTCGTGCGAAGCAGGTCATGGGGTGGCTGCAAAAGGGCGTCCGCCCTGCACAGATGAAGAATATTCCCCTGTCCCTGCGGCAGAAGCTGGAGACCCTTCCCTACGGTGGCTCCGTGATTGAGCGCAAGCTCCTGTCCCAAAAGGACGGCACCGCCAAATACCTCTTTGCTCTGGAGGACGGGAATCTGGTGGAAGGAGTGCTCATGCACTACCGCTACGGGAATACCGCCTGTCTTTCCACTCAGGTGGGCTGCAGAATGGGATGCAAGTTCTGCGCCAGCACCCTGGACGGCTGTGTGCGGAACCTCCGCCCCGGGGAAATGCTCAGTTTTCTTTACAACATGGAAAAGGACGAACCTGCCCCGACGGGCTTTGAGCGCTCCGTTACCAACATCGTACTTATGGGCAGCGGAGAGCCCTTAGACAACTACGACAACGTGGTGGAGTTTCTCCGCCGTGTCACCTCTCCCGAAGGCCCCAACATCAGCCCCAGAAACATCTCTTTGTCCACCTGCGGACTGGTGCCCAAGATTTATGATTTGATGGAGGACGCTCCCCACGTGACCCTGTCCATCTCCCTCCACGCCCACAACGACGAGATTCGCCGCACCATGATGCCCATTGCCAACGCTTACCCCATCGACCAGCTTATGGAAGCGGCCAAGGCCTACAGCGAAAAGACAGGACGGCGGGTGGTCTTTGAATACGCTTTGGTGGAAGGGGTCAACGACAGCTTTGCCGATGCAAAGGCCCTGAGCAAGCTGGTGAAGGGGATGTGCTGTCACATCAACCTCATTCCCCTGAACTCCGTGAAGGAGCGGTCTTTGACGGGAGCCACCCGTGCCCATGCTCAGGAGTTCGCCAAGTGGCTTCAGGACAACCATACCTCCGCCACCGTCCGCCGGGAAATGGGAGCGGATATTGACGGTGCCTGCGGACAGCTAAGAAGGAGAGTACTCAATGAAGTTCGGTAGCGTATGCGAAAAGGGACGGCGCCCCCAGAATCAGGACGGAGCGCTGTGCCGCTTTGAAGAAGGGCGTGTGCCCCTTGCGGCCGTATCCGACGGCATGGGGGGACATCTGGCGGGGGATGCCGCCAGCGCTCTGTCTCTGCAGGTGCTGGAGGAAGCGACCAAATCCTTTTCCTCTCAGCCGCAGGACATACTGGGAACCGCCTTTAAACAGGCCAACGAAGCCGTGCTGGAAGCTTCCCGACAGGATCCCGGCAAGGAAGGCATGGGGGCCACTTTGGTCGCCGCCCTTCTGTATCCCGACCACTTTATTACCGCCAACACCGGAGACTCCCGCCTGTACCTGTTGGAGCAGGGACGTCTTCGGCAGATTACCCACGACCACTCCTATGTGCAGGAGTTGGTGCGCATGGGGGTGATTACCGAAGAGCAGGCCATGCATCATCCCAAGCGAAATCTGATTACCCGCTGTATCGGTTCCGAAAGGGACTATGAGCCTGATTTATTCTATATCCGCTGGCAGAAAGGGGATTTGCTGCTCCTCTGTTCCGACGGACTTTCGGGGGTGCTGCCGAAAGAGACCATGGAGGAGCTTTTAAACGAGAAAAGCGTCCCCCAGAAAAAGTGCAAAAAGCTGGTGGATCTGGCCTATAAAAAGGGCAGTACGGACAACATCACCGCTTTGATTGTGGAAAACGACGAGGAAATCCTGTGAGCATAGAAATTATCGACCATAAATACAAAGTTCTCAGGCAGGTTGGCACCGGGGGCATGGCCCACGTGTATAAGGCCGTACACATGTCCACCCGTAAAACCGTAGCCATCAAAATGCTCAAGGACGAGTACCGCAATGACCGGGAGCTTCTGCGGCGGTTTGAGCGGGAAGCCCGGGCTACTCTCCACCTGAACCACGACAATATCGTCCGTGCTTACGGCGTAGGGGAGCATGAAGGCATTCCCTATATTGTGCTGGAGTATGTGGAAGGCCCCACTTTGAAGGAAGTCATCGAGGAAAACGGGCATCTGTCCCCCTCTCAGGCCATAGGCATCTGCTGTCAGATTCTGGACGCATTGCAGACCGCCCATGACTGCGGCATCATTCACCGGGACATTAAGCCCCAGAACGTGATTCTCAACAGCCGCGGGAAAGCGAAACTGGCGGACTTCGGCATTGCCCGAGAGGTCACTGCCAGCACCGTTACCTTTGACGGAAAGAATATCATCGGCTCCGTCCATTACATCTCACCCGAGCAGGCTAAGGGAGAGATGGCCGCTGAGGAAAGCGATATTTACTCCGTGGGCATTACCCTTTATGAGATGCTTACGGGAAAAGTGCCCTTTAAGGGGGAGACCACCGTGTCTACCGCTTTGATGCACATCGGCACTGCCCCCACGCCGCCCATTGAGCTGGTGACTTCTTTGCCCCCTGCCCTCAACGATATCGTCCTGCGGGCCATTGCCAAATCCCCTCAAGAGCGGTATCATTCCGCCAGAGCCATGCGCTCTGACCTGATTCGCTCTTTGTCCGACCCCGGCGGCACCTTTGCACGGGAAACCCATCAGGAAGAGGAGGAGGAAGCCCCTAAGAGGAAAAAGCCCTCGGTGTATCTGTGGCTGGCTGTATCCGTCTTTGCGCCTTTGCTGATTATCCTCCTTGCCTATCTGGGCTTTGCCAACAACTGGTGCGCCGGCTCCGAGGATATCGGCACCCAAGTAAAAAGTTCCCTTCTGCCTTCCGACTCCCCCATTCCCTCCCAACAGGTCTTCGGAGACGAAGGAACGGCCAATACGGAAGCCGTCTCCCGCATGCCCTCCGTGCTGGGAATGCGTCTGGACGATGCTTTATCCAAGCTGAAGGACGCAGGGGTGGAAGAGATTTTTGCCGGGGTACGCTACGGCATCACGGGAGAAGACATAGGCACCGTGGTAGAGCAGAGCCCCTCTGCCCGCACCCTTCTTCAAGAAGACACGGTTGCAAATTTGACCATTGGGCGGGAAAGCCACGGGCGGTATAAGGCGGACGTATCCTTTACGGTGAACATCCCCGACAACGATGCCTGCGTGCGCATTGTCTACCGCACCAGCAACGACCAGAACATTGAGTATTCCGTCATCCTGTACGAAGCCACCCTGGCCAAGCAGGACATGTTCACCATCAGCGCCACCCTGTACAGCAACGATGCGGCCACCCGCACCATCTACCTGCTGATCAACGGGGAGGAGGTACGTTCTCAGGACGTAAAGTTTGCCGAATGAGCATGGAAGCCCCCATCATCATAAAAGGCGTCGGCGGCATCTATGAGGTGCTGGACGGAGAGAAAACCGTTCTCTGCAAGGCCAAGGGCAGCTTTCGCTGGGAGGGCTTAACCCCGCTGGTGGGAGACCGGGTGCGCTACACGGCCTTTGAAAAGGGCTATGCCCGCATTGAGGATATTCTTCCCAGAAAAAACGCCCTGATTCGCCCTGCCGCCGCCAACATCGACCGTTTGTTCATCGTCCTTTCCGCAGGCGCCCCTGCCCCCGACTATCTTTTGTGCGACAAACTCCTTGTGGAGGCGGGACTCAGCGGCATCGAGCCTATTCTTCTTCTGAATAAGATGGATGCGGCCAGAGGGGACGTGCAGGAGGTTTTCGACCGGGATTACGCCGCTTTCCCCCACTTTTTCGTCTCCGCCCACACCGGCAAGGGGCTGGATCGGATACAGGCGCTCATCGACGGCCATGTATGCTGCTTTGCAGGACAGTCCGCCGTGGGGAAGTCCTCTCTAATCAACGGACTTTTGCCCCAGTTGGCTCTGCCTACGGGAGATTTGGCCAAAAAGACGGAGCGGGGAAAGCACACCACCCGCCACGCCCAGCTATATCCCTGCTTCGGCGGGGCTTTGCTGGACACTCCGGGCTTCTCCCTCTTTGAGCCCGAAAGCTACGATACGGAGGCGCTGAACCGCTGCTACCCGGAGTTTAAGCAGGCGCAGCCCTGCCGCTTTCCCGGCTGTGCCCACATAAAGGAGCCTGACTGCGGAGTCAAAGAACTGCTGCAGGAGGGAAAGCTCTCTCAGGAACGCTATGACCGCTATATGGTCATAGCACAGGATTTTATCTACAGGAGGAAACACCGTTATGATTAAAGTTGCCCCTTCCATCCTCTCCGCCGACTTTGCGGACATGGGGCGTGCCGTGGAAATGCTGGAAAGCTGGCAGGCCGACTGGGTGCATTTTGATGTGATGGACGGAAACTTCGTCCCCAACATCACCTTTGGCCCCGCCATGTGCCAAGCCCTGCGTCCCCACACGAAACTGCCTTTGGACGTGCATCTTATGGTGGAAAACCCTGCCCAGTGGGTGGAGCCCTTCCAAAAGGCCGGGGCAGACATCCTCACCTGCCACGTGGAAGCGGACAGGCACATCCACCGCACCCTGCAGGCCATCCGCTCTGCAGGCATGAAGGCGGGGGCGGTTTTAAACCCCGGCACCCCGGTGGAGATGTGCAAATACCTGCTCCCCGACTGCGATCTGGTACTGCTTATGAGCGTGAATCCGGGCTTTGGCGGGCAGAAGTTCATCCCCCAGACCCTGGACAAAATTCGGGAGCTGGCAAGCCTGCGGGAAAAGCTGGGGCTGTCCTTTGACATTGAGGTGGACGGGGGCGTGAACCCCCAGACCGCTTCTCTTTGCCGGGAGGCCGGGGCTACGGTGCTGGTGGCGGGAAACGCCGTATTCCGCGCCCCCGACCCAAAGGAAGCCGTTCGCCTGATTCGGGGATAAATAATTTTCGGCATTTTCCCTTGCCAGCCTCCCCTTTGGAGCGTACACTTATAGTATACAGAAAGGAGCTGTCCCTTTCATGAAGGAACCCATTACCTGCCGCCTGACCATCCGCTTTTTCGGCGAGGAGGAAAGGTGCTTCGGCCCCGGCGTAGCCCGGTTGCTTCGAAATATTCAGCAAAGCGGTTCCATCCGCAAGGCCGCCCAGTCCATGGGCATGGCCTACAGCAAGGCTTGGAATATATTGAACCGTTCCGAGGAAATGCTGGGATTTCCCCTGCTGGTGCGCACGGCGGGAGGTAAAACCGGAGGCGGCGCCCGGCTAACCCCTGAGGGAACGGCCTATTTGGAACAATACGAAACCTTCTGCGCCAAAGTGAATGCTTTTGCTCAGAATACGTATTTAGAAATGTTTGCCGGAGAAGTCTCCGGAGAAAAGGAGTAAACCATGGAATCCAAGAAGTCAGGAACCGGGGCTCTGAATTTTCAGGAGTCCAAAATTCTTTGGAAAGACCGCAAACGCATTCTGGGTCTGCCCATTTCCTTCACCGTCTATACCGTAGACGAAAGCCGGCTCTATGTACAGGAGGGGCTTTTCTCCACCTCCATATCAGAGCTGCTTCTCTACCGCATTCTGGACATTAAGTCCCGCCGCACCTTCTGGCAGAAGCTGGTGGGCGTAGGCGATGTGACCTTGTACAACGCCGATGCCAGCGACAGCCAGATTGTGCTCAAGAACATCCGCAACCCTGACGCCGTCCGCCGCTTTCTCTCCCAGATTATCGAGAGCCGCCGCAGTGAAAAGGGCGTAACCGGTCGGGAGATGTACGGCGCCACCGCCAAGGAGCCCTGCGACCACGGCCCCGGGCCCGGCCCCCGTCCCGGCTTTGAGGACATTGACGGCGACGGCATTCCCGACGTCATGCATTGAGTCTTTTCGGCGGGAAATTCTTGACTTTTCCCCGCCGCCATGCCATAATAAGAGCAATTCCGCAGGGAAGGCGCAGGAGTACGCATCCGATCGGGCTTACAGGGAAGAACGTCCTTGACTGAAAGCGTTCAGCCGCAGCAGATGCCGAAGACAGCGCCGGAGCGGGCGTATAAGGGCGCAGCCCGAAAGCGCGGCATTCCTCCGCCGCCAAGGAGGACAAAAGGGCGTGTATGCGCCGAAGATGGGTGGCACCACGAAGCAGATATGCTCTCGTCCCATAAGCGGGATGGGAGCTTATTTTATATAAGCCGCCCCAAGCAAGGAAAGAACCGAAGAAAGGACAGATACGAAATGGAAAGAATCAAGCCCCGTACCCTCTCCGGGTTTATGGAGCTGCTGCCGCAAAAGCAGCTGCAGATGGAAAAGTTTATGGAGGTACTGCGGGAAAGCTACAGCCTCTACGGTTTTACGCCTCTGGATACCCCCGTCATTGAGTCCGCCCCCATATTGCTGGCTAAGGGCGGCGGTGAAACGGAAAA
>CAZPCH010000074.1:0-1224 GCA_964585055.1 uncultured Christensenella sp.
GTGCGTATTGACTTTTGCATGCCTCCAGTCAGGTTACTATTAAAATCCTCTTTTGGATGCTTAGATTCTTTTCCTTCTCAAACACAGACTTGACATTGTATTACGAAGTTACTTATAATTATATATTAAAAGTAATATATAAAATAAGCGCATCCAGAGTGAGGTGCGCTTAAAACTTTTTATACTGAATTTACTTTTCCTGCATGGCTTTGATGGCGCCCCGAGCCAGTGCATCACAACGGTTGTTATATTCGTTGTCCGCATGCCCCTTTACCTTGTGAAAGGTCACGGTGTGCCGATTCATTAGGGACAACAGAGACTGCCACAAATCCTGATTTTCTACAGGAGACTTGGAAGCGGTCTTCCAGCCGTTTCTCTGCCAATTGGCCAGCCATTTTTTTTCGACCGCATTGCAGAGATACGCACTGTCCGTATAGATATCTACCAAGCAAGGCTCCTTGAGAATAGAAAGAGCGGACAATGCCGCCTGGATTTCCATACGGTTGTTGGTTGTCTGAGGCTCTCCTCCGAACATTTCCTTTTTATGTTGTCCATACATAAGTACGCAGCCCCAGCCCCCGGGACCGGGGTTGCCGGAGCAAGCGCCATCGGTATAAATCGTAACCTGTTTCATGCCACCAAGCCTTCCGTTAATGTTTTGTAGGCCACCAGCACCGCAATTTGCGTGTGCTTCAGGACGGCGGCACATTCCGTTGCGTCTATTGTAGCATCTTTTTGAAGAAAAGTCGAGAGGGCAGATTGGGTTTCGGCTATGTAAGTGCAAAAAGCCTCCAAGGGCTGTGTCTGACCATGGGGGCGTAAGGCGGACTCAGCCTGGGTCAATGTCTCCAGCCATTGATTCAATTGTTCTCTGGCAACCTGGACGGACAGATTCTCTCGGTCGAAGCGAAGGGCATAATCCGTCAGCAATGCCGGGAGTTCGCAAGCCATATTCAAGGCGGCTTCAATAGCCGTAAGCTCCTTTTCCTCACCGGTCAAACGGCACTTAAGACCCGCCAGATGAAAATTATAGGGAGTAGCCTCAAAACCGCTTTCCACAATCTGTTTCTGCACCAAAAGCAGGCTTTCCTGATCCCCATATCCTGCTGCCAGCAAACGAATTCGCCCTTCTGAATCCGTATACAAATACCCGGCGGCTCCCATGGACTGAATATAGGCGCTTTGGTCGGCTGCTTCCTTAGCGTCTGTAAAGGTACCCATTTC
>CAZPCH010000074.1:1234-6762 GCA_964585055.1 uncultured Christensenella sp.
AAGTTCCCATTCAACGGTCTTGACGGCACGTTCGGGAGCAGGGCTGCCGGTAACGGTGTTCATAGCCTCTGCCGCCTTAGGCGTTTCGGTGGGTGATACAAAGTTCATAACCGCTTCTGCCGCAGGGGCGATGTAGTTTTCTGCAATATTCTGTCCGAAAGAAGAGGAACACAAAAGGAAAATCCCCAGGATGATACAGCCTAAGATCAGAATTGCGGTTGCGGGCGAATGTCCTCTATGCCGATACTGCCTGTCCATAAAAAACCTCCCTGCCTTTGTGCTTGATACACTGTATGCAGGGAGGAAGTGAAGTATGGCTCAGAACAAACTTATGCCGCCGGATTTTTTCTTGTTTTTCCTGTCGGTTTTGGATTTCCCCTCTCCCCTGTTCTTTTGGGAAACAGGCTCATCGGCGATTACCTCGTAGGGAGCATCCATGGCGGTGTTGTCCTTGTCGGAAGGCTCTTCGGGAAGGTTAGAGTGAGGAGCGTTGTCTTTTCCACTGTCGTATATGATGGCTCGGGACATATCCACGGGCCCCAACTGAATGGCATTGGAAATATATTTTTTCACGGTGAAGGTGAAGCATGTCCACTCCCCTACCTTACTCTTTACACCAATGCTCTCGCCCAGCTTATCCATGATTTCTTTAGCGATAGACAAGCCTAACCCGGTACCGCCCTCTTTTCTGGATTTATCGCTCTTAAAGAAGCGTTCGAAAACGTGGTCTATATCGTTTTCGGGAATACCGCACCCGGAATCCCAAACGGAAACATACACGTCGCCTTCATCCTGATGCGTAAAGATTCGGACGGTGCCGTCTTGACCGGCATAGCGCATGGCGTTGTCCAGCAGAATCACTAAGACCTGTTCGATTCTGTCCGCATCGGAAATAACCTCAGGCAGTTCTTCCGTTTCGACGCAGAGACGAATTCCCTTTTGCATGGCCGTCTGGCGGTATCCCTGATAAATATCGTCAATGAGCTTGACAAGATCAAAGGCTGTCCGCTCCATATACTCCGTACCGGACTGCAAGCGGGAAAGCTGCAGCATATCCGTAATCAAGCGGCTAAGACGCTCTACCTCGTGCAGCATGATGCCGTAATAGCGGGAACGGGTGGCATCGTCTTTCACCATGCCGTCCGAGAGAGGCTCCAAAAGACCCCGAATGGCGGTGAGAGGAGTACGCAGTTCGTGACTGATATTGGCCACATAGTCACGGCGGGTGCGTTCCAGATTTTCGATTTCCGTAATATCCTTAAACAACCCCACTACCCCGGTGCATCGATCCTCGGCCATGACGGGCACGATGCTGATGAGCAGCGACTTGTCTCCGGGTAGAGTATACTGCAGGGAACGAGGTTCTTTTGTTTCCAGAACGCCTTGGAATGCTTCCCAAATTTTACTGTCGGGAACCAAATCCAAAGGCCCTTGTACGTCTACAGCGCCGAACATCCGCATGAGGGCCGGGTTATAGTGGGTCAGATTCCCCAAATCGTCCAGTGCGGCAACGCCGTCCGTAAAGCTGCTGAGAATGCTCCATAGCTGCCGCTTCTCGCTGTCCAATTGATAGATTGTCTGGGAAAGGGTGTCGCTCATACGGTTCATGGCGCGGGCAAAGATTCCCATTTCTCCGGGCACGTTTTCGTCGGCCCGCACATCATAATTCCCCTTTGTCAATTCAATGGCCACGGTGGTCATGCCGGCAAGAGGCTTGTTCATCTGGCGGATGCCGGAAAAGCCGATGATTGCAATCAGAGGCACCGTGCAAAGCACAAGGGTCCACAAGGCGGAATTCAGCTTCGTGAAGGCAGCGTCAATGTGCTGAATCTCCCGCACAAATATAATGCCCCCCTCCTGAACACCGGAGGAAGCGTATAAGGGGCCGCCTACGGCAATGGCATTGGTGTTTTGATTCAGACGAAGATTGTCCTTTTTGATGGTTTCGCCGTTGAGGATATCGTATTGAACGGTCTGGATGTAGTCATTGCTGTAGTCGGCAATGGTGGTGTAAACCTTTACGGTTCCGTCGCCGTTATAGTAGAAGAAATAGTATCGAACATCTGCCGTTGCACACATGAAGTTCAGGGACTTAATGTAGTTGGAACGGTTGGAAAAAAGCGTATCCCGCACCAAGTAGGACTCTGAAGCGGCATGCAAGACGGAGTCCAGACTGTCCAACTCCAGCTTAATGAAAGTGCGGCGGCCGAAATAGGAATAAGCTCCCAGCAGCACAATACCGGCCAGGAGCAAAACGATGGTGAACAGCACCAGCGTTCTTTTAAACAAAACGCCTTTCATACTATGGATTACTCGATTTCAAATTTGTAGCCCACACCGTAGATGGTTTTAATACTCCAGCCAAGGCCGGTGCTGTCGAGCTTAGCTCTCAAGCGTTTGATATGGGTATCCACCGTGCGGGTTTCACCGGCAAAATCATAGCCCCAGACACGGGACAGTAAGGTATCTCTGGTGAACACCTGCCCGGGATGGGAAGCGAGCAGATACAATATTTCGATTTCCTTGGGGGTGCAGATGACGGTCTGTCCCCTGAGAAGAACGGTGTAGCTGTTCAAGTCAATGGTAAGGCCATTGTGTTGAATCAGATTTTTGCCGGGAGCCTCATTTTCACGGGTTTCCGTTCTGCGGAGAATGGCCTTTATGCGGGCAATGACTTCTCTGGGAGAAAAGGGCTTTACGATATAATCATCCGCCCCCAGCTCCAGCCCTACGATTTTATCCACTTCCTCGCCTTTGGCCGTAAGCATCACGATGGGAACCTTGCTGTTCTTTCGAATCTCACGGCATACCTCTACCCCGCTCTTTCCCGGCATCATAATATCCAGCACGCACAGGGATATGGAAGCATCCAGCGCCGTCAGAGCGGCATCTCCGTCAAAGACATCGACTACTTCGAAGCCTTCAGCCTGCATATATATCTTTAAGGATTCATGGACGATAGGATCGTCATCGGCAATTAAGATCTTGGTTTCCATTGGATCTGCCTCCTTCAAATTATCTCTGGCTATATTATAGCAAAACCGTGAAAAAGAAAAAGGGGGAAAACAAAATTTCCCCCATTTTTTCACCAAGTTGCCACTTTTCGAATATAAGCCCTCAGGGAGCCGCAGGGCCTTCCGGATACGGAGCGCCCTCATCCTCTACAGGTGCTTCCGGCACTTCCCCGTTGGTATAGCGGGCACTGACGGAAGCGTAAAGGGCGTTCAGATTGGCGTAGGCCGTATAGATATCCGTGTATCCTTCCGCCTGCTCCAGAGCCGCTATAGCAGTCTCCAGAGCATTTCTGTCGCCGGCAGTAAGATCGTCCGTGCCGTCTAAGAATGCTTCCACCTGTTCTAAAAGCGCCAAGGCCTGTGCATTCATGTCGGCATATCCTTCCGACTGGGTGCAAAGAGGATAATCGGCGATATACTGCTCCACGCTCTTATCCGTGCGAACGAAGGAGTCGCCGAAAATCTTTTCCAGCACGTCATCCTCCAATGTATAGAAGGGAGACGACGGGCGAAGGAGAACCTGCGTAACTTCTTCGATATGCTCTTGATCGCAGGAATCCGAAGCCTTGCAGTTGGTCAGGGTGCAAAGGCTCAGTGTAACGTGCATATCGCAATATTCCGTAGGTACGGAGTCATAATCAAACCAGTCTGTAACAAGTTTAAACTTATCTCCGTGGCTTTGATAATGCACGCAGGCACTGGTAGCCAGCAACCCCGAAACCGGGCAAACGGTGCGTTCTACGAGCCCCAGAGAGGTGGTGGTTTCCGGGATGATGGAGGTGCTTTCTACTCCATCCATAAGTACGCTCATATAGGCCTTCCAAAGGGAAGCTGCGTAGTCGCCGCCGGTAGAACCGTATTTCAGCTTATTGGCGGGCTGATCGTGGCCGATAAACACAACGGACGTATATTTGCAGGTGATTCCGGCAAAATAGACGCTGGAGTAATGAGAATTGGTTCCCGTCTTCCCCGCTACCTCATAGCCGCTGATGCGGGCTTCTTTGCCGGTGCCGCCGTTCACCGCATCCTTCATTAGATTTACAAGCTGATATGCCGTGCTGGACTGGTCGTATACTTTGACGGAGCCGCCGCGGATAATATCCGCATCCAGCACCACATTCCCGTGCTCATCCTCCATGCGTGTAAAGGAAAGGGGCGTAAGGTAATACCCGTTGTTGGCA
Source organism: uncultured Christensenella sp. (assembly GCA_964585055.1). Classification (GTDB taxonomy): domain Bacteria; phylum Bacillota; class Clostridia; order Christensenellales; family CAG-138; genus RUG472. Next base: position 5,430 of record CAZPCH010000074.1, read on the forward strand.
ATGGCGGCATAAGCGGCGCACATCTGGATGGGGGTAATGCCGGAGGTGCCGAGGGCAAGGCCGGGGCCGTCCAAATTCAATTGCGAAGCAGGGATGCCCAGACGGGACATATAGTCTGCGGCCGTGGAAACGCCCACATGCTCCATGAGCAATCTGGCGGCCACCACGTTCAGGGATTGCTTGAGGCCTGTGCGCAGGGTTACAAAGCCATAGTACTTAGAGGTAAGACCGCCACTGGGATATCCTTTTTCCGTACCCCAGCCCTGAATGACGCCGTCTGCATTGACCACAACGGAAGCAGGAGATAAGCCTGTATCTAAGGCGGGTCCGTATACCGCCAGGGGCTTAATGGCCGAGCCCACTTCCGTATAGCTCTGATAAGCTCGGTTCAACCCTTTTCTAATCTGCGGCTCCGTGCGGCCGCCCACAATGGCGATAAGTTCCCCCGTGTGCTGGTCTATTACAACGGCAGCGGCCTGGGGTTCCACGGTTTGTATGGTTACGGTATCGGAGATTTCTTCGGTAATGACGGACGCACTGCTGTCTGCCAGCTCCGGATATCCGTCCCAATTGGCTAAAGTAGACTGAACCAGATTCTGGACATCCGGATCCACCGTGGTATAAATCTTGTATCCGCCGGTGCGCAGTTTATTTTCATAAAGGGTGCGGTTGGCGGTAGTGTCCTCTACTCCGTCCTGTGCCATCCAGTGGGTGATGACGTCATAGATGGAATATTCCACAAAGTAAGCCATGTCATACATCTTGGAGTTCTGACTGACTTCCAGAATGGTATCCTCTTCCGCCATGGCACTTTGATACTGCTCCAGCGTAATGGCGCCGTTTTCATACATACGCTCCAGCACGGTATTGGTGCGGTTGCGGGTACGCTCGTAGGAATCCTCGTCCCGATAGTACATATTCTGGCGGGGGTTGTAGTAATAGGGACTTTGGGTCAGGCCCGCCAGCAGAGCGCATTCCCGAATGGTCAGTTCGCTGAGTTCTTTGCCGAAGTAGTCCTTGGCGGCGGCCTTTACGCCATAGTTGGATCCGCCAAGATAGATATCGTTCAGGTATGCTTCCAAAATGTCGTCTTTGGCAACAATCTTTTCCAACTCCAAGGCCAAATAAGCTTCCTGCACCTTTCGTTTGTAGGTGCGCTGGGAGCCCAAAATCTTGTTTTTGATAAGCTGCTGGGTAATGGTGCTGCCGCCGGAAGAGTTTTGATTTCCCAATATCTCCAGAGCCGCAGACAGTAGGCGTTTAAAATCCACTCCCTGATGCTTATAGAAACGAACGTCCTCAACGGAAATAAAGGCGTTTTTCAGCATGTCGG
>CAZPCH010000075.1:0-6728 GCA_964585055.1 uncultured Christensenella sp.
AAAGTAGGGGTTGCAGGTGGCGTCGGGGTTGCGCAGTTCGAAGCGCTTCTTGTCAGGGCTCTTTACATAGGCGGGAATGCGAATGACGGCACTGCGGTTGGCGCTGGCATAGCCGATGGTCACAGGGGCTTCAAAGCCGGGCACCAAACGCTTATAGGAGTTGGTGGAGGGGTTGGTAAAGCCGCACAGGGAGCGGACGTGCTTGAGCAGGCCGCCGATAAAGTACATGGCCGTTTGGGAAAGCTGGGCATAGCCATTCTCATCATAGAACAGAGGAAGTCCCGCCTTTTTCAAAAGCATATGCACATGCATGCCGTTCCCTGCCTCCCCGCGGATGGGCTTAGGCATGAGGGTAACGGACTTTCCCGCCCGCACGGCGCAGTTGCGAAGAACGTATTTCGTGCTCATGGTGTCGTCCGCCGCCTTGCAGATTTCCATAAGCTCCGTCTCAATTTCAAGCTGGCCGGAGCCGCCCACCTCGTGGTGATGGTACTTTACGGGCACGTGGAATTTTTCCAGCTCCAAGCACATGTCGTTGCGCAAATCAAAAGTAATGTCCCGAGGCAGATCCCCGTGGTAGCCGTCATGGGAACGGGTGGTAAAGCCGTTGCTTCCCGCAGTGCCTGCATTCCACTGGGACTCCTTGCAGGAAAGGCGGTAGCCCACACTGTTGGGCGCAGTCTCATATTCCATGCCGTCCAGAAGGGTGAACTCAAACTCAGGGCCAACAATCATTTCATCGGCAATGCCCTCCTCCTGCATGAACTCCACCGCACGGCGGAGGATGTTGCGGGGGTATTGGTCAAAGGGGCGGTTGCTGGGATGATCGATGACCATAACGTTGCCAATCATGCTCAGGGTGGGTTCCTTTACAAAAGGATCCACCAGCGCCGTCTGAATGTCGGGAATGAAGACCATGTCGCTGTTCTCCACGGCGGCATAGCCGTAGTTGGAGCCGTCAAAACCAATGCCGCTGACCAGAATATCCTCTTGGAATCGGGATGCGGGAATGGACAAATGCCGCCACCGCCCGTGCAGGTCAATCATTTTAAAGTCCACAAAGCGAATGCCTTCCCGCTTGATAAAGTCCTGAACTTCCTGAACGTTTTGAAACATGGTTGTCCCTCCTGTTTTTAATCTATGCAAATGCTTCCTCAAGGAAGACGCATTTTCGGCTTTTTTTTGAAAACTGACTCTTGTTTATTTCTCTCAATTAGATTATAGTTAAAGTCAGAGCAATAGTAAAGCAAATAATGCGCATGCTTTCCAAAAGTTCCGCTCATGGAGGTGACCACTCTGTCCAACAGCAAGTATGCGGCGCTGGCCGCCGCCGTGGAGACCGGCAGTCTTACCAAGGCCGCCGCTCAGCTTGGATACACCCAATCGGGGGTCAGCCATCTCATCCGTGCGCTGGAGCAAGAGGTGGGGTTTTCCCTCCTTCATCGGCATAAAAACGGGGTACAGCTTACTCCCGAGGGTCAGCGGCTTATGCCCTATATCCAGCAGATTCTCACGGCGGAAAAAGACATCCAATGCCTTTGCGAAGAACTTCGCGGGGTCTCCGCAGGGCATATTATTGTGGGCACCTTCTCCAGTGCGGCCATTGCTTGGATGCCGGAACTGACCAGCCGCTTTTCCGCCCTGCACCCGGGGATTCGTTTGGAAATCCGCAACGATACCTATTCCCCCCTGGAAGAGGCGCTTCTTCGGGATCAGGTGGACTGCGCCTTTGTGCCCGCTCCTTCCCGAGAGGAATTTCTCACCTGGCCCGTGTATCGGGACAGGCTTATGGCGGTTATGGAATGCACCAGTCCCCTTGCAAAAAAAGCCAGCCTGACGGCTCAGGAGCTTCGCAATCTGCCCTACATCGTCCCCGCCGAGGGTACCAATTACGATGCGGGAAAACTCTTTTCTTCTGCCGGGGTCTCCCCCGCCATCCGCTTTAATGCGGGAGACGATTACGCCGCTTTGGCCATGGTGAGAAAGGGCTTGGGATTTACCATCCTGCCTGAGCTTCTTCTAAGGGACACACGGGTGGACGGTCTATGCGCCATTCCCCTGTTGTACTCCGAGCGCAAGATTTGTATTGCCGTGAACAGGAACCGCTTTTTGTCCCCGGCTCTGCAGTCCTTTATAACCTTCGTGCGTGAGACCGTGCCTTCCTTAGGCAATACGGTCCTGCTATAAACCTAACAATACAGCAAAGGAGATAGACTTATGAACCATTTTTCCGCTATTCGTGAAAAGCTGTCCGCCTACGGGCTGGATGCCATCATGCTCACCGAGCAGTATAACCGCTTCTATGCCACCGGCTTCCCCTCCACGGGCACCGACGGCCTGGCTTTGATTACGAAGCATCAGAACTACTACTTCACCGACTCCCGCTACACCGTGGCCGCTGAGCGTCATGTGCAGGATGCCGTTATCACCATCATCGGCGGCGGCAAGGGATACATTCAGTTGGTCAACGAGGTCATTGAGAAGGAAGGTATCGAGACCCTGGGCTTTGACGAAGGATACATGACCGTAGCCGACTTTAACCGCTACGAGAACAACCTGAAGGCCGCCCTCAAGCCCGCTTCCGCCCTCATGGGCGAACTGCGCATCACCAAGGATCCCGAGGAAATGGAGCGGCTGATTCATGCCCAGCGCATTGCCGAAAAGGCTCTGTCCGAAACCGTGCCCATGATTAAGCCCGGCGTCACGGAAAAGGAAGTAGCTTCCTATCTGGTCTACCGTCTGCTGGCCAACGGCGCAGAGAACGTTTCCTTCGACCCCATCGTGGTTTCCGGTGCCAACGGCGCCATGCCCCACGGCGTTCCCAGCGATAAGAAAATCGAGGCGGGCGAGTTCGTAACCATCGATTTCGGCGCCCTGAAGGACGGCTACTGCTCCGATACCACCCGCACCTTTGCCGTAGGCTATGTCACCGATGAAATGAAGAAGGTCTATGACACCGTCTTGCTGGCGCAGACTACCGCCATTGCCGCCACCAAGGCAGGCATGACCGGCAAAGAGATTGACGGCATTGCCCGCAAGATCATCGCCGATGCAGGCTACGGCGAATATTTCGGACACGGCTACGGCCACGGGGTGGGCGTGGAAATTCACGAAGCCCCCTCCGTCAGCATGCGCAGTGAAATGCCCCTCCCCGCCGGCAGTGTGACCAGCGCAGAGCCCGGCATCTACATCCCCGGGAAATTCGGCGTACGCATTGAGGACGTGGTGCTGCTCACCGAGGAAGGCAACGAGAACCTGTGCGTCTTCCCCAAGGAGCTGACCATTCTCTAAGACCCCATAACGCAAAGGAGACTGCCAAAAAGCAGTCTCCTATTTATATGCTACAGCGTTTTGATAAGTCCCACCACATATTGCAGAATTTTAGCGGCATCGGCGGCGGTAATTGCGCCGTCTCCGTCCACATCCAGAAGGGACAGCCGCTCAGCGGGCAAAGTCTCCAGCCCCACAAGGTATCTAAGCAGACATGCGGCATCCTGGGCCGTCACAACTCCATCCCCGTCCGCATCTCCGAGGATGGGCAAGGGTGAAGACGAAGGCTCGGGGGACGGTGTAGGAGCGTCGGTAGGCTCGGGCGTAGCAGAGGGCGGCGCTGTGGGCGTTTGCGAGGGCGCGGGAGAATCCGTGGGAGTCGGGGTATCCGAAGGCGCAGGAGTTTCCGTGGGCTTCGGAGTGTCCACGGGTTCGGGTGTATCCGTGGGACTTGGCGTCTCCAAAGGTTCAGGCGTATCCGTTGGACTGGGGGTTTCTACGGGTTCAGGCGTATCCGTTGGACCGGGGGTTTCTATGGGTTCAGGCGTATCCGTGGGGCTGGGGGTTTCCGCAGGAACAGGCGTCTGCGTAGGAACGGGAGACACCACAGGCTGATTGCCAATCAGGGATGCGGACACATACCCCACCACTCCGCTAACCAAGTCCATGCATTTATAAAAACTGCCGCTCTTTTTATACAGCCCCAGTGCACATCCCGCAGGCAGGGTGCCGCTGGACTGAGCGGAAGCGGAAGCCGTTTGCCGCAGTTCCGCCGCCTCCTTTAGATATCCCAAGGCAGTAATATTCCCGTTGTGCTCCCCGGTAATTTGGGCTATAATCCCCTCCGGGCTCAAGTCTTTGTCGGAAGCAAGGACGCTGCCGTCCCCACGGGTTAGCTGTCCCCCGGGATAATAAAAGGCCAAAATGTCGACATAGTCATAGCCCATGGCGGCCATGACGGCGGCGCCTCTGTGGCTAATGCCCACCCGTGGGCCGGAGCTGGTGCCAAAGCACAGCAGCCAGCTTTTTTCTCCCACCTTTGTAACAAAGGAGATGGAGCCGGTGACGGACAGCGCCCCTTTCGTCAGGCTGTCAAAGGAAACATCCAAAGTCTTCTCCCCCGCCTCCGTAACCGCAAGCATTTTAAAACCGTCCTGAGGCGCATAGGCGGCAGGATAGCGGGAGCTGTTCCCCAGAGTGTTGTAGCCCTCCATGGAAAGAATCTTTGTAATCTCCCCTCCCGCCAAACCGCTCAAATAGGCATACAGTTGGGCGGGCATGGTTTGCGGAGTTTCTCCCTCTACAATAACGGTCAAGTTCTTTTCACTGCCCAAGAGGTCAAAGGGATCGTACTTGCAGGCATAGGCGCCTTCATAGGCGGTGGTGCCGCCCCAGCGGTTTTTAGGCGTCAGTATCACGCCGCCGTTGGCCGAGCCGTAGTGGGTTTTGACCGTTTTTCCCTCATACAGCAGCGTCAAATCCGACACTTCTTCTGCGGCGGAAAGAACCTTCTCGGCGTCTGGAAAATACCCGTAGTAAAGCTGATCGGAGGTGGTATCCCGCACATCGTAGGTCTTTTTTGGCTTCAGTTCCGCCAGAGCAAAGCCCTTGGCCGTCACCAAGGCCACTTTCAGCAGGTTCTCATCGGCATCCCGTCCCACTTCCGGCACGGCCACGCCGCAGATATATTCCGTCATGGATACGGTGTTCACCGCCCGCACAACCCCGTCCTCGGCATAAAAGGTCATGGAGCCCGTGTACTTTCGCACCTTGTCCGAGGCCGTGACCAAGGTCACATATCCGCCCTCAGACACAAGGGACAGTTCCCCTATCTCGCCATCCGCTACCAGCGTTCCTGCTTCGGAGTGCTTTACGGTCACGGAGTTTTTCGAGGCAGTCACGGTAAGGATGCCGTTGTCTACAATGGCCTCCCCGCAGGTATAGGTGCCGAAGAGTTCCAAGGTAAGGCTTTCCTTATTGCCTGTGGACAGCAGTACACGCACCTGCTCCTCCTCCCCTTGTACATTGGGGGCAGGAAGCAGGGCAAAAAGGAGCAAACATAACAAACACAGGGATAGAATTCGTTTCATACTCTGTATATACCATGTCAGGGCAAAAAAAGAAAGAGGAAAGGAAATTAATTGACGGAATGTTCTTAAATCCGTCGCAATTCCCTCTCCAAAAACCGGTATTTTCTTATTCCGCCCGAAAGCGTCCGATGATGTGTTCCGCCGCTCTTAAGCCGTCGATGGCCGCCGAGACGATGCCTCCGGCGTAGCCCGCCCCTTCGCCTACGGGGTATACCCCCTTGTGGCTTATGGACTGGCCGCCCTCATCCCGCAGAATTCGCAGGGGGGCGCTGGTTCTGGACTCCACGGCGGTCAGCACGGCGTCCTCCCGATCGTATCCCTTTAGCTGGCGGCCGAAGACCTGCAAGCCCTCCCGCAAGCCTGCCGCCACAAAATCGGGGAGGCAGTCGGATAGGTTCGCCCCTTTTACCCCCGGTCGGAAGGTGGGCTTCACCCCGTCAAAGACGGAAGTTTTCCTGCCTCTCAAAAAATCCCCCACACGGGCGGCAGGAGCAAGCCCCTCGCCTCCTCCCAGCCGCCATGCGTCCTCTTCCAGCTTCTGCTGAAAGCGCATGCCGTCCAGAGCGCCGGTTCCGAAATCTTCTGGAGAGACCTGCACCACCACGGCAGCATTGGCATTTTCTCCGTCCCGGGCAAAATAGCTCATGCCGTTGACCACCATCTCCCCTGCCTTTGCAGAGGAGCCCACCACATAGCCTCCAGGGCACATGCAGAAGGTGTATACGCCCCTATTGCCGCTGCGGGCCGTCAGACGATACTCCGCCGCTCCCAATCTGGGATGCCGGGCAAAGTCACCGTACTGGCTTACGTTGACCATGCTTTGGGGATGCTCCGCCCGCACACCCACGGCAAAAGGCTTGGGCGCCATGGCAAGTCCGTGGTCATAAAGATAAGTATAGGTGTCCCGTGCCCCCTGTCCGATGGCCAGAATCAAAGCGTCGCAGAGAATCTTTTCTTCCTGCCCCTTATGGCGCAAGGTTACGGTGTGCAAAGTGCCCTCTGCCATAGATAGTCCCGTTAAACAGGTTTCAAAGCGCACCTCGCCGCCCATAGAAACAATCTCTTTGCGTAGATTCTGCACCACTTCCCGCAGTTTATCCGTGCCTACATGGGGTTTGCTCAGGCGAAGAATCTCCTCCGGGGCCCCTGCCTTGCATAGAAGCTCCAGCACCAAATCCCCTCGGCTGTCCTTAGAGCGGGAGGTGAGCTTGCCGTCTGAAAAAGCACCAGCGCCTCCCTCGCCAAAAAGAGGATTGCTTTCAGGGTCGGGAAAGCCCGTGCGCCAGTATGCTTCCACATCCGCCGTCCGATGCTCCATGTCCCGTCCCCGCTCCACTACCAGAGGGCAGTATCCTTCCTTTGCCAGCA